>NZ_WPDC01000018.1:0-58097 GCF_035615595.1 Vibrio sp. R-1
CAAATGGCTCCTCTTGTCTATTCATCTTCCGAATGCGGGGTCGATTCTGGCTCCGCTGAGGTTTCAATCTCAATCGCGGTCACGCGTTGCAAGCCACGGGGCAACAAAGCGCCACGGCGGCCGCGTTCGCCGCGGAAGTTATCCAAATCGCTCACCTTCAAGCCTAGCTTACGTTTGCCTGCATACAGGGTAATCGATGCGCCTTGTGGCAACACCATCAAGTTGGACAGCACTTCCTCACGGGTTTTCGCTTTCGCCGCAGGAATATTGATGATCTTGTTACCCTTACCTTTGCTCAGTTGCGGCAGATCCTTAATCGGGAACAGCAACATTCGCCCTTGGTTAGTAATCGCTAAAATCTCATCGTTATCGAGATCGGCGATCACTTGTGGCGTCATCACTTCCGAGTTTTCTGGCAAATTGATCAGCGCTTTACCACTGCGGTTTTTCGACAGTAGGTCATCACCTTTACACACAAAGCCGTAGCCAGCATCTGAACCCACCAACCAGAGCTGATCTTCCTCGCCCATCACAACCTGACGAATCGTAGTGCCTTCCGCTACGTTCAAACGCCCCGTGATCGGCTCACCTTGACCGCGCGCTGATGGCAGCGTGTGCGATTCGAGCGAGTAACTGCGGCCATCACTGCCCAAGAACACCGCTTGCTGGTTGCTCTTACCACAGGCATGAGTGAGGTAATTATCGCCCGCTTTGTAGTTCAGGCTTTGGCAATCCACATCATGACCTTTGGCGTGACGGATCCAGCCTTTTTCAGACAGCACGACGGTGATCGCTTCACTTGGCATCAAATCACGCTCGGTCAGCGCTTTGGCTTCTTCGCGTTCGACCAGTGGTGAGCGGCGATCATCGCCAAACTTGTCGGCATCCGCTTTTATCTCTTTTTTGAGCAGATTATTGAGGCGACGTTCAGAGCCGAGTAGCTCTTCCAATTTTTTGCGCTCTTTTTCTAGCTCATCTTGCTCACCGCGGATCTTCATCTCTTCCAGTTTCGCCAAGTGGCGTAACTTGGTATCTAAGATCGCGTCCGCTTGAATATCGGTCAGATCAAAGCGTGCCATCAACACCGCTTTCGGATCGTCTTCGTTGCGGATGATCTCAATCACTTCATCAAGGTTGAGATAAGCGATCAGCAAACCTTGCAAAATGTGCAAACGAGCCAGCACTTTATCGAGGCGATATTGCAAACGTGAGCGTACCGTTTCACGGCGGAAGGAGATCCACTCGCTCAAGATCTGCACTAAGCCTTTGACCTGAGGACGATTGTCGAGACCAATCATATTCAGGTTAACGCGGAAGCTCTTTTCCAGATCCGTTGAAGCGAACAAGTGGTTCATCAGCAGATCGCAATCGACGCGATTTGAGCGCGGCACGATCACGATACGCGTTGGGTTCTCGTGATCCGATTCATCGCGTAAGTCTTCCACCATCGGCAGTTTCTTAGCACGCATCTGCGCAGCGATCTGCTCCAGCAGCTTCGCGCCAGAGACTTGATGCGGCAGCGCGGTGATCACGATATCCGAGCCTTCTTTGCACCACACAGCACGCATTTTGATGCTGCCACGACCCGAACGATAGATCTTCTCTAGCTCAACCGTTGGGGTGATGATCTCTGCTTCAGTCGGGAAATCTGGGCCTTTGACGTACTGCATTATATCGGTCAGCGGCGCGTTAGGATTATCGATGAGGTGAATCGTCGCATCCGCCACTTCACGCACGTTGTGCGGTGGAATGTCGGTCGCCATACCTACCGCGATGCCGGTGACACCATTGAGCAGAATGTGCGGCAGACGCGCTGGCAACATTTTCGGCTCTTGCATGGTGCCATCAAAGTTTGGTTGCCAATCTACGGTGCCTTGGCCTAATTCGCTAAGCAGAATCTCGGCAAACTTTGACAGTTTGGCTTCGGTATAACGCATGGCCGCGAACGATTTCGGATCGTCCGGTGCACCCCAGTTACCTTGACCATCCACTAACGGATAGCGATAAGAGAATGGCTGCGCCATCAACACCATGGCTTCGTAGCAGGCCGAATCGCCATGCGGATGGTATTTACCCAGTACGTCACCCACGGTACGTGCTGATTTTTTGTATTTGGCCGATGCCGAGAGACCCAACTCAGACATGGCGTAGATGATGCGTCGTTGAACCGGTTTTAAGCCATCGCCAATGTAGGGCAAGGCACGGTCCATGATGACGTACATCGAATAGTTGAGATAAGCGTCTTCAGTAAATTTGCGCAGCGGCAGCTGTTCAACGCCATCAAAGCTGATTTCAGTAGACATTCGTTACACCTCTGCCATATCGCCGTTACGTTGCAGCCAAGCTCGGCGGTCATCCGCACGCTTTTTACCCAGCAGCATATCCATCATCTCGTCGGTCGCTTCTGCATCATCAATGGTCAGTTGCACCAAGCGGCGAGTGTTGGGATCCATCGTGGTTTCGCGCAATTGCAGCGGGTTCATTTCACCCAAGCCTTTAAAGCGTTGCACGTTCACTTTGGCTTTTTTCTGGCTCAGACGCTCTAACACGCCCTCTTTTTCCTGATCATCGAGTGCGTAGAACACCTCTTTACCACAGTCGATGCGGTAGAGCGGCGGCATGGCAACATAGACGTGACCGGCTTTCACCAGCGCGCGGAAATGGCGGGTAAATAGGGCGCAGAGCAAGGTCGCAATGTGCAGACCATCCGAGTCCGCATCGGCAAGGATACAGACCTTGCCGTAACGCAGTGCTTCGAGGTTATCGCTGTCAGGGTCAATCCCCAATGCAACTGAGATGTCGTGTACTTCTTGTGAAGCCAATACTTGATCGGCAGAAACTTCCCACGTATTAAGGATTTTACCGCGCAGTGGCATCACCGCTTGGAATTCACGATCCCGAGCTTGCTTCGCCGAGCCGCCCGCCGAATCCCCTTCCACCAGGAAGAGTTCGGTGCGGTTAAGGTCTTGCACTGTACAGTCGGTTAATTTACCCGGTAAGGCAGGGCCTGAAGCGATCTTCTTACGCACCACTTTCTTGCTGGCACGCATTCGGCTGTGCGCATTAGCAATACAAACTTCGGCTAACTGCTCTGCCAGTTGCGGTTTTTCGTTAAGCCACAAGCTGAAGGCATCTTTCACCACGCCGGAGACAAACGCCGCCGATTGGCGTGAAGAGAGGCGCTCTTTGGTTTGGCCAGCAAACTGCGGATCTTGCATCTTGATCGACAGCACATAAGCACAGCGGTCAAACACGTCCTCGCCTGTCAATTTTACCCCGCGTGGCAGCAGATTGCGGAACTCACAAAACTCGCGCATCGCATCCAGCAAGCCTTGGCGTAAACCGTTGACATGGGTACCACCTTGCGCAGTTGGGATCAGGTTAACGTAGCTTTCGGTGATGAGCTCGCCACCTTCGGGTAGCCAAATCACCGCCCACGTTGCCGCTTCGGTTTGCGCAGTAAATTCGCCGGTAAACGGCTCTTCCGGCAGTAAGGTATAACCTTTCACCCCTTCGGCCAGATAATCTTTTAGACCATCTTCGTACAACCAGCGGTGCTCGTTGTTATTGACCTTATCGGTAAAGATGATTTCTAAACCGGGGCAAAGTACCGCCTTGGCACGCAAGTTATTAATCAGGCGCGATACGGAGAAATTCGGTGAGTCAAAATATTTGGTGTCTGGCCAGAAATGGACGCTAGTACCGGTATTGCGACGGCCGCAAGTCCCCGTAACCGTCAGCTCAGTCACTTTATCGCCATGTTCAAAGGCAATTTCATACACTTGACCATCACGGCGAACCGCCACTTCTACCCGTTTGGAGAGCGCATTCACCACCGAAATACCCACCCCATGCAAGCCACCGGAAAATTGGTAGTTTTTGTTGGAAAACTTACCACCGGCGTGCAGTTTGCACAGGATAAGCTCCACCCCTGAGACCTTCTCTTCGGGGTGAATATCGACGGGCATGCCTCGCCCGTCATCAACCACTTCGAGCGATTGATCGGCATGAAGAATTACCTGAATTTTGGAGGCGTATCCGGCCAGCGCTTCATCGACGGAGTTGTCGATCACTTCTTGCCCAAGGTGATTGGGGCGCGTGGTGTCGGTATACATTCCCGGTCTGCGACGCACTGGTTCTAAGCCATTGAGAACCTCAATGGCCCCAGCATTATATTGTTCAGTCATAATACGGAATGCTTTATTTGCTCAATGATTGGTAACTTTATCAGCGCCGTGTGAAAACCTGATTTTTTGTGCATAAATTGTGCGAAAAATCGCATTATTTCAGGTGTTCATTTCAGCAAGCTGAACGATGGGAGCGAGAGGACACTGACCAAGCAAGCTCGCGTTCTGCCCTTACACCGCCTCACAGTTGGCGCTAAAGTCTAAGGGCAACATAGTCTGGAAGCCGCCCTCTGATGTCAAGGGCACAGCGCAAGGATCAGGTAAATTTATGAGGCTTTGCGCAGCAAAACGCAGATTGAATCCGAAAACAACAAAAGTCAGTCATCAATCAAAGTTCAAGGAAGTGAATAATCTGCTCTGGGTAACGTTCAAAATCCACAAAACTGTGGTCACCGCCCTCTTCCACGGTCAGTTTAGCCGCTTGGTACTTCTCAACCGCTTGTCGATAATCCAGCACTTCATCGCCTTTTTGCTGCAGTAGCCAAAAATCGCTTGGCTGTTTCAGCACTGGCGTATCGAGCGCTTTCAACTCATCAATATGACACGCTTCGAGCACGTAATGTTCTTGGGTGTAAGGATTAACCTGCTCACCGAGAAAATCGGCTAATAACTCGTAAGGCTTCACAGCAGGATTGATCAGTACCGCGCGAAAGCCAAATTGGGCATTTAACCAAGTGGAGAGATAACCGCCTAATGAACTACCGACCAACCCGATGCGATATTGCGCGCGATATTGCTCCACGACAGACAACAGATGCTGCGCCGCTTGCGCTGGAAAGCTTGGTAACTGGGGCACCACGACTTTGATATCAGGCCTGTGCTGCTGGCAATACTGCTGCATCACTTGCGCTTTGTGTGACAACGGTGAGCTGTTAAAGCCATGGATGTAGAGCAGCAAAGCAGGACGAGCAGTCATATCAGTATCCGTTCGAGTTAAAATCAGGTAAAAATCGGCCTTGTTTAAGTCGCTTCACTTGGGTGCTCACTTGTCCATCCGCGTGAAGGGTTAATTCACGCCAGCCGGGTGAGCAGTTATCTAACGCGAAATCTTGTGAATTAGGCTTAAACTGCACACAGGTTGAGGGGGTCGCCATCACACGCGCGCCAAGGTGAATACGATCCATATCCTGATGCACATGGCCACACAAAATGGCTTTCACATTACTGTGCTTGGCGACGACATCCCAAAAACGCTCGCTCTCTTTGAGTGTGTGCTGATCAAGCCAAGCACTTCCCACCAAGAGCGGATGATGGTGCAGCAGCACTAAAGTGTGACGCTCTGGGTACTCGGTCAGCTTGTTATCTAGCAGTTGTAACTGCTGCTCACTCAGTTTACCGTGCGGCACGCCAACCACTTGCGAATCGAGTAACACCACTTGCCAATGCTCCCCCAGCAGCACATGTTCAACGGCTTGAATTTGCTGAGTGGGCAGTACGCTGTGCATACTCGGTTTGTAATCATGATTACCGGGCAGCCAATAACACGCTTTTTTTAGCGGCTGAATACCGTGCACAAAGCGTTGATAAGACTCGGGTGTGTGGTCTTGCGAAATATCCCCGGTGGCGAGAATAGCATCAAATTCGACCTGCTCTTCACCAATGGCCGCAACCACAGCCGCAAAGCTGTCAGCCGTATTCACACTGAGCAAGCTACCATCTTCCACCGCGAACAAATGGGTGTCCGTGATCTGAATAAGCTTGATCGATGAATCCTCTGATTGAGACGACACTTTCAAAATCGGTAAACCTAACTCTGTTATTTATTGTGATAGGGTGATTGGACTGCGACTGATGCCATGCTTGAGGCAGAAAGTCAGCCAATCGCCTAAAAAGCGATTCAGTTGCGCTTTTTCATCGGGTTGCACCATGTTTTCGTTCGGATAATCATAGCGCGCTTGCACTCGACCTAACTGTTCACTACTGCAAACCTCGGCCACGCGAGCATCGTGGTACAGCCTGACAGACATGGTCGGCAATGGAAATACTGACAAGTCATCACTTTGACAGACCTCCAACAAAGTTGTGTACTTTGTGACCTCTAGCACTTGCAGTTGGTAGGTCATTTGAGCAGCTTGGTAACAACGCACCTCTCCGACCTCCGGCTGCGCAGGCAGCAGAGCATTCAGTTTGGCGTAGTTGGTCTCATATACCCGCATTAATTCAGGGAGATCAACATGATACGGTTTTTTAACTGTCAATTGACTCATTACTCGTTACTGCCATTGCTGTTGTAATGGCTGATAATTCAGCGCCAACCACTGTAAGGCAATGATTGATGCTCCATTTTCAATTCGCCCATCTTTGACCAATTGATACGCTTCAGTCCGACTCATCACATGCACTTTGATGTCCTCTCCTTCACAGTCTAAACCATGAATGCCACCCGCTTGTGAACAATCGACTTCACCTATAAAGACATCCAATTTTTCAGAACATCCCCCAGAAGAAGGATAATAAGAGGTAATTTTTTCAATTCTGCCTACGCTCAGCCCTGCTTCTTCTACCGCTTCACGGCGCACGACTTGTTCAGCACTCTCATCGGTATCAATCACTCCAGCGACAATTTCCAGTTGCCAAGGCTGTGCATGTTCTAGCGCACCGACGCGGATCTGTTCGATGATCACCACTTGGTCACGAATAGGATCGTACGGCAACATCGCCGCGGCATGGCCACGTTCAAACATTTCACGCTCAACTGGCTCACTCCAGCCTCCCGCAAAACGTTTATGCTTAAAACGGTACTTCACCATGCGGAAAAAACCTTTAAACAGTGTCTCTTTATTAAGGATTTCGACATCTTTCTTATTAAAAGAGACTGGCTGCTGATTCGCGTCTTGCATTCGTACCTCCTATTGATGAACTTTATAGTTTACTCGTGGAATTTGCCGACTACCAAGTGATGGCTCAACTTTTTATATAAAAATTATCTTATTTTTTAAGTGTCTCATGATTTTTATTGCACAGTTGGATAGTTAAGTGTAAAAAAGTGCAAAGTTTCGAGTGAATTACCATCAATTTGAGTTAAACTCTTGAGGAATAAATCCTTTCACATCACGTCAGGAATAGGACCGATGAAAAAACTGCTTCCATTATTTGTTAGTGCTGCGCTAGGCACACTAAGCTCTGCCGTTTGGGCAGAAAACCTGGCAGAGATTTATAACCAAGCAAAAGAAAATGATCCCCAATTACTCAGCGTAGCGGCTCAACGTGATGCTGCGTTTGAAGCGGTGACTTCTAGCCGTAGTGCCCTTTTACCACAAATTAATCTGACGGCGGGTTACAACATCAACCGCAGTGATCAAGACCCACGCGAAAGTGATCTTCTCTCTGCAGGCATCAACTTTTCACAAGAACTGTACCAACGTTCTAGCTGGGTAAGCTTAGATACGGCTGAGAAAAAAGCCCGCCAAGCAGACTCTCAATACGCTGCCACGCAACAAGGCTTAATCTTACGTGTGGCGAAGGCTTATTTTGAAGTGCTCCGCGCTCAAGATAACCTTGAATTCGTGCGCGCCGAAAAAGCGGCGGTGGGTCGCCAATTAGAGCAAACCAAGCAACGCTTTGAAGTCGGTTTGTCAGCGATTACCGACGTACATGATGCACAGGCACAATTCGATGGTGTATTAGCCGATGAAGTGTTGGCGGAAAACAGCCTCACCAATAGCTATGAAGCTCTGCGTGAAATTACGGGTCAGGAATACTCTAAGCTTGCGGTGCTCGATACCAAACGTTTTGCTGCGAGTCGCACGACCGAATCGAGCGAAGCGTTGATCGAAAAAGCGCAACAACAAAACTTATCGCTGCTCGCTGCTCGTATCAGTCAAGATGTCGCACGTGACAACATTTCGCTTGCCAGCTCTGGCCATCTGCCATCACTGACCTTAGATGGTGGTTACAACTATGGCAACAATAGCAACGACAATGCGAAAAACACTTCAGGCGAAGAGTACAACGATTTCAAAATCGGCGTGAACCTCAAAGTACCGCTGTACACAGGTGGCAACACCACGTCACTGACCAAGCAGGCTGAATTTGCGTATGTAGCCGCCAGTCAAGATCTGGAAGCCGCTTACCGCTCAGTGGTTAAAGATGTGCGTGCGTACAACAACAACATCAACGCTTCAATTGGTGCACTGCGTGCTTATGAGCAGGCAGTGATTTCTGCGAAGTCAGCACTGGAAGCGACCGAAGCAGGTTTTGATGTCGGTACGCGTACCATTGTCGATGTACTCGATGCCACACGTCGCCTGTATGATGCGAACAAAAATCTCTCGAATGCTCGCTATGACTACATTCTCAGTGTGCTGCAACTGCGCCAAGCGATTGGTACTCTGAGTGAGCAAGACGTGATGGATGTCAACGCAGGCCTAAAAGTCGCGAAGAAGTAATCCATCTCTTTTGAGCTGCATGAAATAAATCATGAAATAAATGAAGGGGCCACTTGGCCCCTTTTGCTATATGTCGATTAAGCAGTTGATAAGTATCACATTACTTATCAATCCACGTTAACCACGACCACCTTTGATCGCTTCGATGATTTCGGTGGTTGAGCAGCCTTCTTCAAAGTTCAATACTTTGACTTCACCACCCGCGGCAATCACTTCTTTGCCACCCGCAATCTCTTCCGGTTTGTAGTCGCCACCTTTCACCAGTAGATTTGGCAACACGGCTGCGATCAAACGCTGTGGTGTATCTTCGCTAAATGGCACAACCCAGTCCACCGCGCCAAGACCCGCCAATACCGCCATACGACGATCGGTACTGTTGACCGGACGGCCAGGGCCTTTCAAGCGTTTCACCGATTCATCGGTGTTCACCGCAACGATTAAGCGATCGCCAAGCTCTGCCGCATGGTTAAGATAGGAAACATGGCCGGCGTGCAGAATGTCAAAACAGCCGTTGGTCATCACAACTTTTTCGCCGCGCGCTTGCGCTTTTTTCACGGCTTCAATCAGAGCATCTTCACTGATCACGCCATAGTCAGTGTCTTTGCTGCCGTGCACGGCTTCCGCCAATTCAATGGTAGAAACAGTAGACGTACCCAGTTTACCGACCACCACACCGGCGGCAGCATTAGCCAGAGCACAAGCTTCATCCAGCGCTTTACCTGCCGCAACCGACGCCGCAAGCACAGAAATGACCGTATCCCCGGCGCCTGTTACGTCATACACTTCTTTGGCTTGGGTGGGTAAATGGAAAGGTTCCAGTCCACGGCGCAGCAGAGTCATACCGTGTTCGCTACGAGTCACCAGTAATGCGCCGAGATCGAACTTTTCAATCAGGGCAAAACCTTTTTCAACCAGCTCTTGCTCAGATTTGACTTTGCCGACCACAGCTTCAAATTCAGACATGTTTGGCGTAAGCAACGATGCACCACGATAGCGTTCAAAGTCGCTGCCCTTAGGATCGATAAATACAGGTACACCAGCCGCCTTGGCTTTCTGAATAAACTGCTGTACGTGCTCTAACGCACCTTTCGCGTAGTCAGACAAGATCACCGCGCGCACTTTAGGTAACGCACTTTCCATGCGCGATAAGATAAGCTGCGCATCCGTGTTTTCGAATTTGTCTTCAAAATCGAGACGGATCAACTGCTGACCGCGGCTCAATACACGCAATTTAGTGATGGTCGGGTAATCCGGCAGCGCCACAAAATCACAATGGACTTTCAGTGAGGTGAGCTTGTTGGCAAGCACATTCGCCGGCTCATCTTGCCCTGTCAGACCAATGATGTGCGCGTGACCACCTAAAGAAGCGATGTTCATCGCAACGTTAGCGGCACCGCCCGGACGCTCTTCACTCTGCTCTACTTTCACTACAGGTACTGGTGCTTCCGGCGAGATACGTCCCGTTGGGCCATACCAGTAACGGTCAAGCATGACATCACCGACAATTAACACACCCGCTTTGCTGTAGTCAGGTAGCACTGGTTTCATTCTCAATCTCCAATATTCAGATTGGGGCGGAGTTTATCACAGCCGCCAAGGTGGCAGAAGTGCTCAACCGAGCCACTGCTGCCAAGCTTGTATCACTTGTTCACGTTCAACCACAAATTGTGAATCTCGCACATCGGCCGATTGATTGAGTAAATTACGGCGATGAATCTGGTCGCGCATACTGGTGTAGGCATGAGTCAGAGCCAGCGCTTGTGACTCGCTCATCACTTGATGGTTCATCAAGGATTCAAAAATGCGTACGTTATCCGACCAACGCGTTAACTTAGGTTGTTGATGACTGAAGCGTAAGACCAGATATTGCGCTAAAAATTCAATATCGGTGATCCCGCCTTCATCTTGCTTGAGCATAAAGCGCCCCGCTTTTTTACCGCCGAGATGGTCACGCATTTTGATCCGCATCTCGACCACCTCTTGTTTAAGCTTGTGCTCCTCTCGGGGCAAACAGAGAATCTGATGCCGAGTGTTGGCAAACGCTTGTTGCAGCGGCGCATCACCATAGATCATCCGCGCGCGAACTAGGGCTTGATGCTCCCAAGTCCATGCTTCTTGACGCTGATATTCATCAAAGGCATCGGTTGGACTCACGAGCAAACCGGATGCACCAGAGGGGCGCAGTCTGGTATCGACTTCATACAAAATACCCGAGGCTGTGCGGGTAGAGAAAATATGAATGATGCGCTGTGCTAAACGTAGATAGAACTGGCGGCCATCAATGCTTTTCTCGCCATCCGTGTTCACCTCAACTGGGCAGTCGTGCATAAATACGATGTCGAGGTCGGAGCTATACCCCAGCTCCCAGCCTCCGACTTTGCCATAGCCCACCACCGCAAAACCTCGGCCATCACGATCTTTGAGATGAGTAGGTTCGCCGTATTTACTGCTCACTTGCAACCAAGCTTGACTCACGACCGCTTCAACAATCGCTTCGGCAAGATAGGTTAAGTGGTCACTCACTTTCATCACCGGAAGCACGCCAGCGATATCCGCTGCGGCAATCCGCAGGATTGAGATTTGCTTAAATTGGCGCAGCCCTTCCATCTGCTGCTCCATATCTTCTTCTGGAATGCGCGCCAGAAAATCCCGCAGCTCGGTTTGATAAGACTCCAATGGAATTGGGTTATACAGATGCTGTGGATCAATCAGCTCATCAAGCAAGATAGGATAACGCGCGAGCTGCTCGGAAATCATTGGGCTAGCGGTACACAAGCGCACCAATTGCACCAAAGCAGCGGGATGCTCATCGAGCAGTTCAAGGTAAGTGGTGCGTGTGGCGATACTGTGCAGCAATGCCAATACGCGCGACAAACCAAATTCTGCATCGGGATGAGCAAACACGGCCTGATACACTTTCGGCATTAACCGGTTAAGCACCTCGCGCCCACGCGGGCCAATGGTGCGTTTAGCCAGATCATCTTTAAATTGAGTGATGGTGCGAATTTGCTCACCTGCTTCGCTCAACCCAAGATCCTGCTCAATGATGTGTTCAATCACGTCCGGTTTATGCGCCATATCCCACAGCTCATGGAAATGACGAGCGACCGTGTGTTCCTCTTCTTCGTCTTCTTCGCCAATCAAAGTGGCAAACACGCGATGCACGCGCTGCATGTGTTCGCTCACCTCACGCTGTAAACTTGGCCAGTCGGCCAATCCGATTGCGATCGCCAGACGCAACTGATCGTCTTCTTTATCCGGTAACGTTTGAGTTTGCTTATCGGCCATCGCTTGCAGCAAGTTTTCTAAGCGGCGCAAAAAGCGGTAAGCATCACGCAAATCTTGCACTTGTTCGCGCGTTAGCAGTTCAAGCTCCGCAATCGCATCCAAGGTTTCTAGCAAGCCGCGTTTGCGCAGGCTTGGCTCGCGGCCACCGCGGATCAATTGGAACACTTGCGCAATAAATTCCACTTCACGGATACCGCCCGCACCGAGCTTGATGTTGTTACTCAAGCCACGACGGCGCACTTCGCTGCTGATCATGGATTTCATTCGGCGTAGGGATTGAATGGCACTGAAATCGATATAACGGCGAAACACAAACGGGCGCAGCATCTGGCGCAGCTCTTGGTATTGCGGGTACATTTCCCGCCCCATCACTCGCGCTTTGATCATCGCGTAGCGTTCCCAATCACGCCCCTGCTCTTGGTAGTAATCCTCTAATGCGGCATAGCTCATCGCGAGTGGGCCGCTGTCACCAAACGGGCGCAAGCGCATATCGACTCGGTAACAAAAACCATCCGGTGTGGATTGATCCAGTAGCTTGATCAAGCGCTGACCTAAGCGTGTGAAAAATTGCGCATTGGCAATCGAACGGCGCGCGCCTTGCGTCTCGCCATTTTCAGGATAAGTAAAAATCAGATCGATATCAGAGGAGAAGTTGAGCTCACCGCCACCGAGTTTGCCCATTCCGATGATCAGCATGGGCTGCGCTTCCCCTTGCGCATTACAAGGCGTGCCCATTTCCAGACAGCAGCGTTGATAGAGCCATTGATAGCTTTCAAAGATCAGCGCTTCCGCCAGTTGGGAAAGGTGAGAAAGGCTCTCTTCTAATGTCCAGCTCGCACGAAAATCCCGCCATGCGATATACACCATCTCTTGGTTACGAAACTGGCGTAAACGCTTCTGCGCGACCGCTTCATCCTGACACTCGGCCAACCACTGCGCTAATTCACTGCGATAATTTTGCTCACGGCTTGGCTCGGCTAATAACGAGGGGAGCACCTGACACAATGGGTCATCGCGCTGCAAGGTTTGGGCTACAAACTGGCTTAAACCGAGCACATAGCGCAATTGACTCAGTACAGACGAAGGCCAGTTGGCGATGTGTGGATGTTCAGAAATCAGTGATTGATAATGCAATTCGGCGGTCGGCAAAAGCGCGCTGGGCAGTGACATGATGCTTCCTTGTCTTTGAATGTTCACTAGTTATATCGCAAACTCTGGCGGAAAAAAAACGCCCACAGAGCAGTTGTGGGCGCTTGACGAATAATTTTTTGCGGTTTTGCTCAATAGCTCGGCCTACACGCGAAATGCGGTAATTTTTCTATCCAGCTCTTCAGCGTTACTTTGCATGATTTCTGAGGTTTCGAGCAGCTCAGTCATCACAGTGACCGAACCTTCCACCAACTCACGCACATTGTTGAGGTTTTCGTTCATCTCTTCGGCCACATTGCTTTGCTGACCTGCTGCTGCGGCAATTTGGAAGTTCATGTCATTGAGCAATTGAACCTGATTAACGATGCCATCCAACTCGCTACCAGCGTTGGTGATGAGCTCTACCCCATCAGCCGCTTGCACCACACTTTTTTCCATTAAATTCACAGCGCTATTGGCACTAGTTTGCAGCTGTGAAATCATCTCTTGGATTTCAACGGTCGCATTTTGGGTACGCTGTGCCAAATTTCGCACTTCATCGGCAACCACAGCAAAACCGCGCCCGGCTTCTCCTGCTCGCGCCGCTTCAATCGCCGCGTTCAGTGCCAGCAAATTGGTTTGCTCTGAAATGCTGCGAATCGTGCCCACCACGCTGCTGATCGCCACTACTCGTTCTTCCACCTGATTGACGGCTTGCGCAGAAGAGCTGATGTCTTTCGAAAGCTCACTCATTTTACTGATGGTGCTTTTGACAAACTGCTGACCGGTTTGAGCCTGCTGAGACGCATTTTCGGTTAAGGAAGAGGCGTTCTGCGCATGTTCCGCGACCGTTTGAACCGTTGACGACATCTCACTCATCGCTGTGGCCAATTGGTCAATTTCGTTGAACTCTTCTTGCGCTGAATCTTTGGTCTCCGACATGCTCAGGGTCATCACTTCAGTGAGCGAGGTCAGCTCTTGCGAGGCATCAATTTGCAATTTGATCAGGTCTTGCAGCTGGCGGCGGGTTTTCTCCAGCTCGCGCGCGACATCCCCATACTCATCTTTACAATCCATTTTGATCGGCTCTGAGAGGTTACGCTGCGCCATCAGCTTGATCACATCACTCAGATACTGAGTTTGTCGCAGCATGACGCGCGCGGCAAACAGCAACAGCACCACAAACACCACAATCAGTAACAAGGTTTGCCAGAACACTTGCACCAGATAGTTATCGTAGTGCTGCTGTGCGACTTCCACACTATTGGTCGCAGCCAATAAAGATTGGTAAAAGATATCTGCGTCCCAAAGCTGCTTGCCAATGATCAACACCGTGCTGAATACCATCAGCATCACCATTTTCGGGACGAGACGAACATCTGTAATTACCCGCTCCCACGGCTTAAACGACATCGTTGCCATTGTCAGTTCTCCATTCTTTTTGATTGCCACTGAGTGAGGATGCAAAAGATCCGCAACCTATTATTTCGAGCCTCGTATGAAAGCCGATAATATCAAAAATGAAACAAAACCCATCAGTTTGTTATCGCTAATTCTCTTATTCATCACGCTATTTGTGATCTTTGACTTATACCCAAATGACTTGGAGTTGCAGGTAGGCATCAAGTGAGTTCATATCAATGGGCATAGACAGACTATGTGATTGGGATGAACAAACGTAGCCAACACCACCGCAGCTTCAAGTAGGAAGGGGATATTATCTCTATCCATCACTCATCAAACTCACTATGTGTTATCGGCATAAACTGGCGTATCTAGAGTCTTTTCTCGCGATAACGAGATGTGGGCATGCATAGTGAAAGCTCACCAAGATGGGGATACACGATAAAAAGAAAAGGGAAGCACCCGCCTCCCTTATTTATCTATATCAATACGTTAACCAGAGCTACTCACGCCAATACGGATGCGCTTCAACACCCATCGTGCGGCTTTGCTCCATCGCATGCAAAATGGAGTTCTCTTGACGAATCAGCCAACGTTTCAGTTGATCTTGCTCTTCACCTTGTAGCAGATCCACCAAACGCTCTAATGGTTTGAGGCGCAATAAATCATCAATACCGTGCAACAAATCCGCCCACGGCATCCGAAATGCCTGACGGTTTTCAGCATCGTATAAACTTGCAAAACTCACCCCAGTGTAAAGGTTACGCATTAGGCGATACTGCTGATCGAGGTATTCTTGTACGGTTAAGGTTTTACCCGGTGGAAAAGCTTCCATCAACTCCGCCCATGTGCGGTCAAGTTGTTTTACGGAAAACGCTTCCAGCGGCTGCGCCATTTTTTCGCGTGCTTTGTCATCTAAAAACGGCTGCCAACCACGTGTCAGCACCCAACGACTTAGATCCAGTAACAAGCCGGTATAACGGGCGCTGCTCAGTAAACGCAGTGTATCTTCACGCTGTGGCAGACTCTCTTGCAAGGTTTTCAACGCGGTGACTAAAAACTTACGCGCATCCAGTTTACGCAGCGCGTAACCTTTGTCTTCTTGCAAACTTTCCAGATATTCAAACTCTTTTAGCCACTGTAACTCTTGTTCTAACCATTTGAGCTCTTGGCGCAAAATCGCGCTGGCGCGGCGCGGAGTGATGCCGCCGTAGACGGAAAGCAGTTGGCGCAGGTAACTCACTGCATGACGAATTTCGTGCAATGCCGCCACGTTTTCACGTTCGGTATAGATTTGCTCATGATAATGCCAGTGCGCTAACGCATGTTCTAAAGCACGAATAAAGCAAGACTCGGCAGTGTCATTTTTATCGACACTGACCAAGGCCATGGGTTGGATTTCATCACCCGAATAATTGGCAGCGAGGCGATAGCCACGAGCTGCTTTACTAAGATTCCCTAAGCGCATACCGCCATGCTCACAAAGCTGGCGCGCTAAGGTAAACAGTGCATCGGTTTGACCAGACTTAAGTTCCAGCTCCACTTCACAAATCGGCTCTTGGCGATCGCCCGCCACCACAAGACCTTGATCAAAGGCGACTTCCACTTGGCTACCATCAGCCATGCTAATCAGCCACTGTTCACGAGTGAAGTCGGTCGAAAAGAGCGGCATGAGTTCGGCTTGTAGCTGAGTCAGCTCTTTTCCTTGCGGCCAGATATCGGCAGGATGCAGAGAAAGATCGGGCTCATTACTGTGATGTTCGGCATTGAACTCCGGACGCTGATGTAGACCGGCGACCACACGACCTGCGGTTTTCACCGTTTGGACATACACCTCATCAAAACGACGGATGCGCAGTCCAATATCATGCTGACGCAACCAGTTATCGGAGGTATCAAAGTACGTGTTTCCTAACTCCCGACAGCTGTGCTGAAGAACTTTGGTTTCAGAAATCTTCGCGCGTAAGATGGTTGAAAAATCTGGAGAAACAAAAAACTTCAGTTCTATCTCGGTTTCCATAGTTATCCCTTTCGATGCAGATGCCGACAGGATATTGCCTTATAGACACCGGAGCAAGAGAGAAATATCGGCCCAATCATGATCTAAAACAGTTTTATTGCGACGGTGTTTGGGTTAACATGCGCGCCTTTATAGCCAACGCTCAACATTTCACCATATTATGGTGTATGTTATTTCAAGGTTATAGTTATTAGGTTGAATGACCATGCCAGTAAATACAATCATGGGGTTATTTGCAAAGTCCCCGATTAAGCCTTTGCAACGCCACGTAGTGTGTGTGAATGAATGTTGCTCACACCTGATCAATTTCTTTGAAGTTTGTAACAAAGGTGATTGGGAAAAAGCGGGCGAAATTCGTGCACAAATTTCTCACCTAGAGAAAGAAGCTGACGTGTTAAAGCGTGAAATCCGCCTTAAACTTCCTCGCGGTCTATTCATGCCGGTTGATCGTAGTGACATGCTGGAACTACTGACTCAACAAGATAAATTAGCAAACCTCGCCAAAGACATTGCGGGCCGTGTATATGGCCGTCAGCTTGTCATCCCTGAGCCTCTCCAAGAAAACTTCATTGCTTATGTTAGACGTTGCTTAGATGCGGCTAACCAAGCGCAGAATGTGATCAACGAGCTCGACGAGTTATTGGAAACTGGATTCAAAGGTCGTGAGGTAACTCTCGTGGCTGAAATGATCCATCAACTGGATGTGATTGAAGATGACACCGATTCCATGCAGATTCGCCTACGCCAACAGCTGATGGCCATCGAATCGAAAATGAATCCAATTGATGTCATGTTCTTGTACAAAATTCTGGAATGGGTGGGCGGCATTGCCGACCAAGCGCAGCGCGTTGGTGCTCGCTTAGAGCTTATGCTTTCTCGTTCTTAAATTTAAAAGTTAACCAAATAACGAAGAGCAACCACAGTATGACGACCTGCTAGGCGATGAGTATTTTCTACGCTGAAGGTCGTTATCTGCGTCAAAAACAAGCTTGGGTTGCTCCGCTTGTTATCAACAACTAGGTATTACGATGGAAATCCTTGCGAACTACGGCACCGTCTTGATTATTGTGGCAGCTGTCTTCGGTTTCTTGATGGCGATTGGTATTGGTGCAAACGATGTTGCCAATGCAATGGGCACTTCAGTAGGTTCAAAAGCACTCACCGTTAAACAAGCCATTATTATTGCGATGATTTTTGAATTCGCAGGCGCTTACTTAGCCGGTGGTGAAGTGACAGAAACGATCCGTAATGGGGTGATTGAAACCTCTCTCTTCGCAGATAAACCCGATGTGCTGATTTACGGCATGATGTCAGCACTTCTTGCCGCAGGCACTTGGTTGCTGGTGGCGTCTTACATGGGCTGGCCAGTCTCTACCACTCACTCTATCATCGGCGCTATTATTGGTTTCGCGTGCGTTTCTGTCGGTACAGAAGCGGTCGATTGGAGCTCAGTAAAAGGCATTGTCGGCAGTTGGATTATTACTCCGGTGATTTCAGGCTTCTTTGCGTACCTCATTTTCGTCAGCGCACAACGCCTCATTTTCGATACAGAAAAACCGCTGATCAATGCCAAGCGTTTCGTGCCGGTATACATGTTCATCACCACTATGGTGATTGCTCTGGTTACCATCAAAAAAGGTCTTAAACACGTCGGCCTGCATCTTTCGAGCTCAGAAGCTTGGATGTGGTCCGCGGTGGTTTCTGCCATCGTGATGGTCGGCGGCTATCTCTACATTCAGAAGAAATTTGCTAATCGCGATGAAGACCATGGTTTCGCGGGTGTGGAAAGCATCTTCAGTATCCTGATGGTGATCACCGCGTGTGCTATGGCTTTTGCGCACGGCTCAAACGACGTAGCGAACGCGATTGGTCCTTTGTCTGCGGTGGTTTCAACCGTTGAACACATGGGTGAAGTGGCCGCGAAGAGCTCTATCGCATGGTGGATTCTTCCTCTGGGTGGTTTTGGTATCGTCGTCGGTCTCGCAACATTAGGTCACAAAGTGATGGCAACCATAGGTACTGGCATTACAGAATTGACGCCAAGCCGTGGTTTTGCAGCTCAGCTAGCAACCGCTTCAACTGTGGTTCTAGCTTCAGGCACAGGCTTACCGATTTCAACTACGCAAACTCTGGTTGGTGCAGTACTGGGTGTTGGTTTCGCACGTGGTATTGCTGCACTGAACTTAGGAGTGGTACGTAACATCGTTGCCTCTTGGGTCGTCACTCTACCGGCAGGCGCACTCTTAGCCGTGGTTTTTTTCTACGCGATTCAAGCAGTGTTTGTCGGCTAAGCCGCAGTAAGCTCAGTGTTAGCGAACTGTCATTATTGACTCAAACGCACAGAAAGGGAGGCTTAGCCTCCCTTCTTTGTTGCAGCGCTTGCTAAAACTGCATACTATTTGCCACAAACTTTATGAGACTTATCGCCAAATCTATCTTTAAAATAAGGGATTTACTGTGAAAAAACTGATCTGCATGGTGCTCTTTTCCATGTTGGCTGCACCAACGTTCGCGCAAGACCGCTACATCGCGGACAAACTCTTTACTTACATGCATTCAGGCCCAAGTAACCAATACCGTATTCTCGGCAGCATTGACGCCGGAGAAAAGGTGAAGCTGATTGAGGTGAACAAAGAGAGTGGTTATAGCCATATTGCTGATGAGCGCGGCCGTACAGGTTGGGTTGAAAGCCGTTTTATCACTCGTGAAGTGAGCAATACTCTGCGCTTACCGGCGCTAGAAAAAGAGCTAGAGGAAGTGAAAAAGCTGTTAGCCAATGCTCGTCAAAATGCCGATAGTGAAAAAGCAGGATTAGCGGAATCACTTGAACTGCGTAACCAACAAATTGCCGATCTAGAGCGTAACTATGCCGACATCAGCAAGCAGCTGACCGATTCACAAAGCGAAATTCGTGAACTGCGCGCCAAGCTCGATACGCAAAAAGAAGATCTGTTACTGAAATACTTCACCTACGGTGGTGGTGTTGCCGGTATCGGTTTACTGCTTGGCTTGGTATTACCACATATTATTCCTCGCCGTAAACGCCACCCTGCCGGATGGGCATAAGCGGAATTCATCGCATAGCAAAACGGTCACGCAAGTGACCGTTTTGTTTTCGCTCTCTTTCATCGTCGGGCAATAAGCGTTGGTCAATGCCCTAACCTTTCCAATCATACAGTGCCGGGATCTCAATCTCCTCTCCGCCAAAGATAATCACACTGCTTTGTGGTTTGATACTCTCTAGCTTCACTTCTGGTGTCAGCATATCCCCTTCGCGGTACTCTACTCCATTCACTTTTATCCAGCGTTTTTGTTCATTACTGGAAAAAGCGTGCATCTGAAAATTCAGTGCGGGAAGCTGCCCTTGATAACGATCACTGTGCTGAGTTAATGGCACCGCCGCAGAGGTTGGTGTGCTTGGGGTGGCTGGTTCACTGGATTGATCGCGCATAATCGCCTGCACGCGCAACGCTAATTCAGGCGAAAGCTGAGTTAAATCGAGATCGCCCAACGCCTGATTTGACGCGCTCTGCTGACCAGATGCTTGGATTGTCGCCGGTGGAGCCACAATGTTGTCGGCTAGCGCAGTCACATCCTCTTCTGGATAGGGTTCATCGAGTACTGATTCGACAAAGGTAGGTTGCAGATCCTGAAATTCGGGATACGCTAGACGCTCTAATGGCGCATCAACTTCTACCGTTGTCGGCTCGGTTTGTCGATTAGCCACTTCCTGCTGCACTAGTTCATAGCGTTGGTAAGTCATCACTCCCGCTGTCACTAACCCCGGAACGAGCCACAGCGCTAAATGCAACCAGCGTGACGTATTCATCGCTGTGGGTTCTTGCTCGGTATAAGTGCGACGACTGACAGGCTGAGCTTGCAGATACTTTTGTTGAGACTGCTTCAAGGCATTCATCACTTTTGACATTAGCCTTCCTCCTTCAAACTCGGCGCTTGCTGCTGGGTCAATAGCTCAAGGCGGCGTAAGGTTTGTCTTCCTGCGATACCATCAACGTGCATGTTCTGCCAACGTTGGAATAACTCGACTTTACGCGACAAATCCTTATCAAATTGCTCACGTGGGCGTTCAGGTTCACCCAACACTTGCGCCAATTTGCTCTCGAGCAAGGCAACATCGGCTCCCTGCATTCCCTGCTTTAATGTTCGAGAAAAACCGGCCTGCCAAAGTAGCGAAAATTGCCCATTCCATAACGGCTCTAGCCATTGGCGGGCAATACGATAACGTTCGCCTCCCACCAACAGCTCCGCTTGATCGCCCGTTAAGCGATACAGCACCGCGTAAGTGGGCACATCATCCATCATTAAAGTGAGTACAGCGGGCAAATCGTAAGTTTGCAGCGTTGACCAATCGCCCGTCTGCTCTTCACACCAAAGCACCGCATCTGCTTGAGTCTGACAAAACTGCTCCAGCACCGAGGCTTGATAGCCCCAGACCGCATACAGAGTTTCAAGGGCATGCTCGCTGCTCGTCGCGTTGAGTAACGCAGTGCGTAACGCTTGTGGGAAAACTCTCTGCTCGGTCGGCGGCACCACTTCAGGTAACGGAAAATAGTGTTGCATAACCCGATCAAGCTGAGGCGGTAATTGCCATGCCAGTACGACGGCCAGAGCTATCCCCCCCAATGCGCTGGAGAGATAAGAGAGCTTAGGTACAGGAGGTTTGGCCGAGGCCAGTTGATAAACAGAAGATTGAAAGCTCATCACCTCTTGGCAGGCGAGCTTAATTCTCGCTAGGCTCAGCGTTGGTTCACCCGCTTGATACGCTTGCTTTAACACCGCATCACACACCAAATTGATTAAGCGCGGAATACCGTGAGTTTGCTCTGCAATCCACTGACAGGCTTTACGATTAAACAACTCAGGGTTACCGCTGGCTTGTTCAATCCGAAAGCGGATGTAGTCGGCCGTTTGCTCTTCATTCAATGGCAATAAATGGTAGCGTCCAGTGATCCGCTGGGCGAGCTGGCGCAACTGCGGCAAACGCAGTTTTTCTTGCAACTCGGGCTGGCCAATCAGCAGTACTTTAAGCAGTTTATGGCTCTCGGTTTCCAAATTGGTCAGCAGGCGTAGCTGCTCCAACACATCCGGTGCCAAGTGCTGCGCTTCATCAATCATCAGAAGTACTTGTATGCCTTGCGCATGCTCGGCTAACAAAAACTCATGCAGTACTTGCGTGAGTTTCTTCAAGGTCGCCTTCTTCGGATAGCTGACCTCAAATTCATCGCAGATCGCTTCCAATAGCTCCAGATCCGAGAAAGTGGGATTGAGGATCATGCCCGCGCGCGTTTTGCCCGGCAAACTCGCCAGAATCGCTCGCGCGACAGTGGTTTTTCCCGTCCCGACTTCTCCGGTGAGCATGGCAAAGCCGCCGCCATCGCCCAATCCGGCTTGCAGGTGTACTATGGCTTCCTGATGACGCTGACTCAGGTAGAGATAACGCGCATTGGGGACGATAGAAAACGGTAGTTCGTCAAACCCAAAGAAGTTCAGATACATGCTTGTTGACCCTATTCATCGCAGTGGGTGCAACGTATCATTGCTGACTAAGATTAGCCAATGTCATTGATGCAATTTTTTGAGACTCTACGATGCAAATTTACCTCGTTGGCGGCGCAGTGCGCGATCAATTGCTGCAACTTCCGGTTTACGACCGTGATTGGGTGGTGGTCGGCAGTAGCCCACAAGCTATGTTAGCGGCAGGCTTTCAAGCCGTCGGAAAAGATTTTCCGGTGTTTTTGCATCCGAACAGTAAAGAAGAACATGCCCTTGCCCGTACCGAGCGCAAAACCGGCGTAGGTTACACTGGCTTTGCTTGCCACTATGCTCCAGACGTGACTTTGGAAGACGATCTGCTGCGCCGCGATCTGACCATCAATGCGATGGCGCAAGATGGCTCAGGGCAACTGATTGATCCTTATGGCGGTCAGCGCGATCTCGCCGCGAAAGTGCTGCGCCATGTTTCGCCCGCGTTTGTGGAAGATCCCTTGCGTGTGCTGCGCGTGGCGCGCTTTGCGGCCAAGCTGCATCACCTAGGTTTCACCGTTGCCGAAGAGACGATGCAGTTAATGGCGAAGATTGCGCAATCGGGCGAGTTGCAGCACTTAACCGCCGAGCGTGTGTGGCAAGAGTGGCATAAGTCGCTCTCGACCCATCATCCCGAAGTGTTTTTGCAGGTGTTACGTGATTGCGGCGCATTGGCTGTGGTGCTGCCTGAAATCGATCGCTTGTTCGGCGTGCCACAACCGGAAAAATGGCACCCAGAGATCGACACTGGTATTCACATGTTAATGGTCGCCAAACAAGCCGCACAACTTTCTGACTCCCTTCCCGTGCGTTTTGCCGCGCAAGTGCATGATTTAGGAAAAGGCGTGACCCCACCTTCTGAATGGCCCAGACATAAATTGCACTGCCATACCGGGCTTAAGATCATTGAATCATTGTGCGAGCGCATTCGCGTGCCTAATGAGTTTCGCGATTTAGCGCTCGCGGTGTGCGCGCAGCATTCCAATATCCATCGTGCGGACGAGTTAAAGCCTGCCACCAAGCTTAAAGTGCTGGGGCTTTTGGATGTGTGGCGCAAACCGGAGCGTCTTGAGCAAGTGCTACTGTGCTGTGAAGCGGATCATCGTGGCCGTTTAGGTTTAGAGAGTGAGCCGTATCCGCAGCGTGAGATTTTCCTGCGTGCCTACCAAGCCGCCCTTGGCGTAGCAGTTCAAGCCGTGATAGCGGATGGCTTTCAAGGCAAGCATATCAAAGAAGAGTTGGATAAACGGCGCGTATCGGCAATCGAGGATCTGTAGTTGATTGCCTGCAACCGTAGAAAGCAAAACGCCCTGCAATGCAGGGCGTTTTTTATCGCGAGACTGTTATCGTTAACAGTCGCGAAGGCGCTCGCTTAAAATTAAGCTTGGCCTTTCACTTCTTTCAGACCGTTGAAAGGAGCACGTGAACCCAGAGCTTCTTCGATACGGATCAGTTGGTTGTACTTAGCAACACGGTCAGAACGGCTCATAGAACCCGTCTTGATTTGACCTGCAGCAGTACCTACCGCTAGGTCAGCGATAGTTGCGTCTTCAGTTTCGCCTGAACGGTGAGAGATAACTGCAGTGTAGCCAGCATCTTTTGCCATCTTGATCGCAGCCAGAGTTTCAGTCAGAGAACCGATTTGGTTGAACTTGATCAGGATAGAGTTAGCGATACCGTTGTCGATACCACGCTTCAAGATCTTGGTGTTTGTTACGAACAGATCGTCACCAACGATTTGGATTTTCTTACCCAGTTTCTCAGTTTGGTATGCGAAACCTTCCCAGTCAGACTCGTCCAGACCGTCTTCGATAGAAACGATTGGGAACTTCTCAGTCAGCTCTTCTAGGAAATCAGAGAAACCGTTAGAAGTGAAGATACGACCTTCGCCTTTCAGGTTGTATTCTTTCTTCTCTGCGTCGTAGAACTCAGAAGCCGCACAGTCCATCGCCAGTGTGATGTCAGTACCCAGTTTGTAACCTGCAGCCGCAACCGCTTCAGCGATAACTTCTAGCGCTTCTGCGTTAGATTTCAGGTTAGGAGCGAAACCACCTTCGTCACCCACTGCAGTGTTGTAGCCTTTAGACTTCAGTACTTTAGCTAGGTTATGGAACACTTCTGCGCCCATACGTACTGCTTCTTTCAGAGTTTTTGCGCCAACAGGTTGGATCATGAACTCTTGGATGTCTACGTTGTTGTCAGCGTGCTCACCACCGTTGATGATGTTCATCATTGGTAGAGGCATTGAGAATACGCCAGGAGTGCCGTTCAGCTCAGCGATGTGCTCGTATAGAGGCATGCCTTTTGCTGCCGCTGCTGCTTTCGCGTTTGCTAGAGAAACCGCTAGAATCGCGTTTGCACCGAAGTTTGACTTGTTCTCAGTACCGTCTAGGTCGATCATGATTTGGTCAATAGTTGCTTGATCTTTTGCATCTTTGCCAACCAGAGCGTCTGCGATTGGACCATTAACCGCAGCCAGCGCTTTCAGAACGCCTTTACCTAGGAAACGAGACTTGTCACCGTCACGCAGTTCAAGCGCTTCACGAGAACCAGTAGAAGCACCAGATGGAGCTGCTGCCATACCAACGAAACCACCTTCTAGATGAACTTCTGCTTCTACCGTTGGGTTACCACGTGAGTCGATGATTTCACGACCTAGAACTTTAACGATCTTAGACATTAATGTTTCCTCTCAATTGAATTTAAATGTCAAAACTAAAAGGGTAGCCACACTGCTAAAGTGGCTACCCGTATCCTTTTACTTCAATTCACCGCGTTGGAACTGACCCGCTGCTTTTACAAAGCCAGCAAACAGAGGGTGACCATCGCGTGGGGTTGAGGTGAACTCTGGGTGGAACTGCGCTGCCACAAACCATGGGTGAGCAGGGTTCTCAATCACTTCAACCAGCTTCTTATCTGCTGACAGACCAGAAACCTTCAAACCTGCTTTTTCAATCTGAGGACGCAGCAGGTTGTTGACTTCGTAACGGTGGCGGTGACGCTCATGAATGGTTGCGCTACCGTACAACTCGTACGCTTTAGTGCCTTTCTCAAGGTGGCATAGCTGTGAACCTAGACGCATGGTGCCGCCCAGATCCGATTTTTCGCTACGCTCTTCGACATTGCCTTCACCATCTACCCATTCCGTGATCAAACCAACCACTGGATATTTGGTGTTTTTATTGAATTCGGTTGAGTGTGCACCTTCCATACCCGCTACGTTGCGCGCGTATTCGATGAGTGCCACTTGCATACCCAAGCAGATGCCAAGGTAAGGAATTTTGTTTTCACGTGCATATTGCGCTGCACGGATTTTGCCTTCGATACCACGATCGCCAAAACCACCCGGTACCAAAATCGCATCCAGACCATTGAGCACATCGGTGCCTTTGGTTTCAACGTCTTGTGAATCTACGTATTTGATGGTCACGCTCAGACGGTTCTTCAGACCGGCGTGTTTCAGGGCTTCGTTGACCGATTTGTAAGCATCTGGCAGTTCAGTGTACTTACCAACCATACCGATAGTCACTTCACCGGTTGGGTTCGCTTCTTCGTAAATCACCTGTTCCCATTCAGAGAGATCCGCTTCTGGCGCGTTAATGCCAAAACGTGCACACACCAGATCATCCAACCCTTGAGAGCGGATCAGTTGTGGGATCTTGTAGATAGAATCCACGTCTTTCATTGAGATAACGGCTTTTTCAGGCACGTTACAGAACAGAGCAATTTTCTTACGCTCGTTGGCTGGGATCATACGATCGCTACGGCAAACCAGAATGTCTGGCTGAATACCGATAGAAAGCAGTTCTTTTACCGAGTGTTGGGTTGGCTTTGTTTTCACTTCGCCCGCTGCCGCTAGGTAAGGAACCAGCGTCAGATGCATGAACATAGCGTGCTCACGGCCCACTTCGATAGCAAGCTGACGGATCGCTTCCATAAATGGTAGTGATTCGATATCACCGACAGTACCGCCAACTTCAACGATAGCGATGTCGTGGCCTTCTGAACCCGCAATCACACGATCTTTGATCGCGTTCGTGATATGAGGAATAACCTGAATCGTGGCACCTAGGTAGTCGCCACGGCGCTCTTTGCGCAGAACATCAGCGTAAACACGACCTGCGGTAAAGTTGTTGCGCTTGGTCATCTTGGTACGAATGAAACGCTCGTAGTGACCAAGGTCTAGGTCGGTTTCTGCGCCATCTTCCGTAACGAACACTTCACCGTGTTGAGTTGGGCTCATAGTGCCCGGATCAACGTTGATGTAAGGGTCAAGCTTCATCATGGTCACTTTAAGACCACGAGCTTCAAGAATCGCTGCAAGGGATGCTGCTGCAATACCTTTACCTAGAGAGGATACAACCCCGCCAGTAACAAAAATATAATTTGTCGTCATGTTTAACCTGAAATTGGTTGAATGAGGGAAATGGATTTCTTCTGGACGGGACGAAACTATACCAGAAGGCCCCCATTGCCACAACGTGAAATCTATCACACTCAATTTTTTATTTTTTGCTTCAAATCAAACCAAATTGAAGCAAACACTGTGTTGGGCACATTATCTGAGTCACTTTTGTCTCAAAGCGCGCTCTTTTTTCGCACAAGACAAATTTGCTGCTTAATCAACCATTAAGCTTGACTGTAGATTGATTGTTATTTTTCACACTCCGTCAGGAAAATGACTTTATTGCCTGTTTTTCTTCAAGTTTTACTTCATCCCAAAATCCGTCGAGTTCCGCCAAAGTGAACGCGTGCAGCGGCTTATTTTTCGCTCTGGCTTTGTCCTCAACACCTTGAAAACGGCGCATAAATTTGGCGTTGGCTTTACTCAGCGCCATTTCAGGATCATGACCTAAATGACGCACTAAATTGACGGTTGCGAATAAAAGATCGCCTAGCTCTTCCTCGACTTTTTGCGTATCCACATCCACTTGCAGCGCTTCTTCCATTACCTCTTCGACTTCTTCGTGCACTTTTTCAACCACAGGGCCAAGGCTATCCCAATCAAATCCGTATTGGGCACACTTTTTCTGGATCTTGTAGGCACGCGATAAAGCGGGCAACGAACGTGGTACAGAGTCTAGAATACTTTGCTCACTTTTGCCTGCTTGCGCTTTTTCTTTGGCTTTTTCCGCTTCCCAATTGGCGTGAATTTGCGCGTCATTTTCAAAGGTGGCATCCCCAAACACATGAGGATGGCGGCGGGTCAGTTTCTCGTTGACCGTTTCCACCACATCACGAAACTCAAACAGGCCTTGTTCTTTGGCCATTTGGCTGTAGAAAATCACCTGAAACAGCAAATCCCCCAACTCTTCACGCAGGTTAGGCCAATCGCGCTGGGTGATGGCATCCACCACTTCAAAGGTTTCTTCGATGGTGTAAGGTGCAATGGTGTCGAAGGTTTGCTCTTTATCCCACGGGCAACCTTGTTCTGGGTCACGCAAGCGGCGCATGATCTGTTCGAGTTGTTCAATCGGGTGTGACATGGCTTTCCTCACATCAGGCATTGAGCGCCTAAACGTATTGAAGTTGAAAAAGCAACGAGGTGGAAGTTTTCACTTCACACCTCGCTGTTTGCGTTGGATTTAACCTAAACGTTTGACCAACATAACATCTTTGATCTGCTCGATGCGTTTAGAAACGCGCGCTAAAGCTTCGACGTTGTTCACCTCAAGATCGAAATCCATGATGATGATTTGGCGTTTATAGTCGGAGCGGCTCTTCATACTCGCCACTTTGACTTTCTCATTGGCCAGCAAAGTCGTGATGTCTTTCAGTAAGCCACTGCGCTCCATCGCTTCAACACGTACGGTCAGTAGATAAGAGCCTACAAAACCACTGCCCCATACGGTATCAATGATCCGCTCTGGTGCATGAAGGCTAAGCTCCTCGAGCTGCTCGCAGTCGCTGCGGTGCACCGAAATACCACGGCCTTGGGTAATGTAGCCACGGATTTCATCGCCTGGGATTGGCTGACAGCAACGCGCAAGGTGGGTCATCAGGTTATCGACCCCTTCCACCACCACCGCATCTTTATGCGGGCGATTCGGTGTTAGGGTTTTGCTTTCCTGCAGTTTTTCCAGCGCGAGCTTATCTTCTTCCTCAGCGGTCGGTTTATTCACTAACGCATTGATATGATTAACAATCTGATTAATGCGTAGATCGCCACTGCCGATACCGACGTACATTTCATCCACGCTATTGACGTTAAAGCGCTTGAGCGCATACGCCTCGGCGTGCTTGAGATTGGCACCGATTTTCGCCAGTTCGATTTCGAGAATTTCCCGTCCCGCTTCGAGATTTTTTTCACGGCTCTGTTTGCGGAACCAAGCATTAATCTTGGCGCGCGCACGCCCTGAATGAACGAAACCAAGCGATGGGTTCAACCAATCGCGTGATGGATTCGGCTCTTTGGCGGTGATGATTTCAACCTGATCGCCCATCTGCAATTTGTGGGTGAAAGGCACGATACGTCCTGCCACTTTCGCGCCAATACAGCGATGCCCCACTTCGGAGTGAATGTGGTAGGCAAAATCGAGCGGGGTCGCGCCCATAGGTAAGTCAACCACATCGCCTTTCGGGGTAAAGGCGTAGACGCGATCATCAAACACTTGGCTGCGCAGTTCGTCGAGCATCTCGCCCGAATCGGACATCTCTTCTTGCCAATCGAGCAGTTTACGCAGCCAAGTGATCTTCTCATCGTAGCCACTGCGTGCTGCACTGCTGCCCTCTTTGTATTTCCAGTGTGCCGCTACCCCAAGCTCTGACTCTTCATGCATCTGCTTGGTTCGGATCTGGATCTCGATGGTTTTGCCTTCCGGCCCCAAAATCACGGTATGAATGGACTGGTAACCGTTCGGTTTGGGGTTCGCTACATAGTCATCAAACTCGTTCGGTAAGTGCTTGTATTTCGTGTGCACAATGCCAAGCGCGGCATAACAGTCTTGCAGCTTATCAGCAATAATCCGCACCGCGCGCACATCAAACAGCTCATCAAAAGCGAGGCTTTTCTTCTGCATTTTGCGCCAGATGCTGTAGATGTGTTTCGGGCGACCGCTGACTTCAGCGTTAATCCCGGATTGCTTCATCTCAGCACGCAGGTCGCTGACAAAATCACGAATGTACTGCTCACGCACGATGCGACGCTCAGAAAGCTGTTTGGCGATCTGTTTATAGGTATCCGGTTGTTGGTAACGAAACGCGTAGTCTTCAATTTCCCATTTGAGCTGACCAATGCCAAGGCGGTTAGCCAGTGGCGCATAGATGTTGGCACACTCTTTGGCAGCCACGCGGCGCACTTCATCTGGCTCGTTTTTCACTTCACGCAGGTTGCAGATCCGCTCGGCAAGCTTAATCACCACGCAGCGGAAATCATCCACCATCGCCAGTAGCATACGGCGCACGTTATCCACTTGCGCTGACGCTTCACTGCCATGCATGGTGACGTTGAGCTGGCCAATCGCCGCCATCTCTTCCACGCCGTGGATAAGCTTAACCACTTCGCGGCCATATCCCTCTTCAAGCGACTCATTATCCAGCACACCACTGGTGGCGATCGGAAATAGCAAAGCCGCCACCAACGTTGGGCGGTCCATCGATAGGGTGATCAAAATTTCGATCATTTCCCGCCCACGCCAAAGCAGCAGAGGCCCTTGTGGATTGCCCGCCAACAGTTGTTCACAATCGCGATACACTGCGGTTAATTTAGCGGCCGTTTTCCCCTCTTGGGTCAGGCTGGCTATCCATGTTTCTAGCTCAAACTGTTGGTCTGGGTTTAAGTGTGCGCTTCGTACCGCAACCATTGATATCGTCCTAATAATTGTATTTTTAGCCTTCGACTGACGCTCGTATCAGGAGTTCAATCGCTAGCCCTATTTCACAAACAAAGCCATGGACTCGAGATGACTGGTGTGCGGGAACATATCGAGCATCCCCAGTTTCTCTAAGCGAAATCCTTGGCTCAGCAAGCTTTGACTGTCTCGTGCTAATGTCGCAGGGTTACACGACACGTACACAACCCGCTTGGCACCTAACGCAGAGAGTTGATCCACAATCCCTTCTGCGCCTGCGCGGGCTGGGTCGAGCAGTACTTTAGCAAATTTCTGCTGCGCCCATGAGGCGCTCGTCATATCTTGTTCCAAATTGGCCTGATAAAACGCCACATTATTGATTTGGTTCAATTTCGCGTTATGAGTGGCGTGTTGCACCATCTCATCAACACCTTCAACACCCACCACCGCTTGCGCTTGTTTGGCCAGCGGCAGCGTGAAATTTCCTAAGCCACAGAAGAGATCGAGCACGCGTTCTTGTGGGCTAACCTCAAGCCAATTCAAGGCTTGCGCGACCATGTGCTGATTCACCGCGCGATTGACCTGAATAAAATGACTGGGCAAGAAACTTAACCGGCTGCCTGTTTCTTCACAGTATGGCGCTTCACCTTGCACATGTTGCAACTCGCCTGCTTCCGGCATCAGATATAAGGTTAGTTGGTTTTGCGAAGCAAAGTCAGTCAAACGCTGCTGATCTTGTTCAGTCAACGCGCCTAAATGGCGCAGCACCAACACGCGAGTGTTATCCCCTTTCACCAATTCGACATGCCCCAACCGATCAGGTTGACTCCACTCACTCAACAAAGCGTTCAAATCAGGCAATAGCGCATTTAAACTCGGCTCCAGCACGGGGCAATCGGTCACATTAACAATCGCTTTGCTCTGCTTGCGGCGAAAACCCAATTGTAGTTGCTGAGTTTTCTTATCCCACATCAGGCTTAAGCGTGCGCGACGACGGTAGCCTTGATCATCAGAACAAACTGGCGCAGACAGAGCAAGACTCTGCCCTGCAAACTTCACCATTAATTGACTTAAGGCTTGCTGCTTGTGATGGATTTGTCCCGCTCGGTCAAGATGCTGTAAATCACAACCACCACATTGCGTATAATGCGCACAGAAAGGTGCAACACGCTCAGCGCTGGGTTTCAACACTTTAATCAGTTGACCGCGCGCGTATTTGCTCTTGTTTTCAGTGAGCTGAATCAGCACCTCTTCCCCCGGCAAAGCGCCGTCAACAAACAAGGGTTTCTTGTGTAAAAAGGCCAGTCCGCTGCCTTGGTGATCCAACCGTTCAATAGTGACCGGCTGATGCTTTGTGTCTAACGTGCTGTGCTTTTTCGGTTGAAAGAAACGTGCCATGCTCTGTGCTCAAGTGTTGAAATAGATTTGTTTTCGCCCCGGCATCACTATTCTGCACGGGGGAGATTGTCGAAGATGAGGGAGTTGATTAAGCTAACGCCAACGTTTCCCCACGCAATCCGATTTGTGCGGGGTATTTTCCCATATCCACACCACAATGTTTAGACAATAATGACTCAAAGATATGGCTTGCGCGCCCGCGTTATGACGCTCACTTTGGCACCTACCCTGATTATTGGTCTGCTGCTTAGCGCTCTGTTCTCTTTTAACCGTTATCACGATTTAGAAACTCAAGTGATCAATTCCGGTGCCAGCATCATTGAGCCATTAGCGATCGCCAGTGAAGATGCGCTGCGTATGCAGAGCCGAGAATCGGTACGACGCATTATCAGCTATGCCCACCGTAAGAATTCTAAGTTAGTACGTAGCATCGCGGTGTTTGATGCCAATCATGAGCTGTTTGTCACCTCGAACTTCCACCCCAATTTCGAAAAGCTGATGTATCCCAAGGATAAGCTGATCCCGTTTCTGAGTAGTTCCGCGATTGACGAGAACACGCTGATATTACGAACGCCGATCATTTCTGAACGCACCGTGCTCGACAATGGCGATGCCAATCCCGCCACTCCGGTGATGGGTTATATTGCGATAGAACTGGATCTCTCCTCACTGCGTTTACAACAGTACCAGGAAATTTTTTCCGCTGGTTTAGTGCTAGTGATCGGGATTTTGCTGTCAGGGGTATTTGCTTCGCGCTTGATGTACGATGTGACTCGCCCAATCACTCACATGAAAAATATGGTCGACCGCATTCGTCGCGGCCATTTGGATGTGCGGATTGAAGGTAAAATGCACGGCGAGTTGGATACGCTGAAAAAAGGCATCAACGCGATGGCGGTATCGCTCTCCGAATACCATGTCGAAATGCAGCACAGTATCGACCAAGCGACGTCTGATCTCCGGGAAACCCTTGAACAGCTTGAGATTCAAAACGTTGAACTCGATATTGCCAAAAAGCGCGCTCAAGAAGCGGCACGAGTGAAATCCGAATTTCTAGCTAACATGTCCCATGAGCTGCGCACCCCACTCAATGGTGTGATTGGTTTTACGCGGCAAATGCTGAAAACCCAGCTGACCAACAGCCAAGCAGATTATCTACAAACCATTGAAAAATCAGCCAATAACCTTCTCACCATCATCAATGACATTTTAGATTTTTCCAAACTCGAAGCCGGTAAGCTAGCTTTGGAAAATATTCCGTTTGAATTCCAAGAAGTATTGGAAGAGGTGGTTAACCTGCAAGCCACCAGCGCGCATGAAAAAGGGTTAGAAATCACCCTCAAGATTGACCCGAAAATTCCGCGCGGCGTGGTGGGCGATCCGCTACGGATTCAGCAAGTCTTGACCAACTTGGTCGGTAACTCCATTAAGTTTACCGAGCGTGGCAATATAGACGTGAGCGTGGAAATGCGCGCGCTACGCGATGATGTGATCGACCTGCAATTTATGGTGCGCGACACCGGAATTGGCATTTCTGAGCGTCAGCAAGCCCAGTTATTCCAAGCCTTTAGCCAAGCGGATGCCAGTATTTCACGCCGTTATGGCGGTACAGGACTTGGGTTGGTGATTACCCAAAAACTGGTCAGCCATATGGGCGGAGAAATCAGCCTCACCAGCCGTTTACACCAAGGTTCAACCTTCTGGTTCACGCTGCGCCTGCATACCACAGAGCTGCCTCTCAATGACGGTTATAACGCGGACTCGCTCAATCATCGCCACTTGCTGCTGATTGAACCCAATATGCAAGCCGCTGCAATTGTGCAGCAAACGCTGGTCCAAAGTGGTTTAGAAGTGACGTACCGCTCAGCGATTCCGGAAGAGCAACACGTTTACGACTATGTACTGCTCAACTTAGCGCCAAGTAAAGAGACCAATCCGACCTTGGTGGAACTTTGGGTGCAACGCGCGTTAGCCATGACCCATAATGTGATTGTCGGTGTGCCGAGCACAGAACTGGCGCTCGCCGACCAATTGATGCAGCGCTACCCAGTAAAATGCATCAGTAAGCCTTTATCTCGCAAAAAACTGCTACAAACCTTGGCAGCGCAACAGCCGCAACTCGCCAATACCAGTTTGCCCAAACCTCAAGCCGATAAGCTTCCGCTGTGCGTCATGGCGGTCGATGATAATCCAGCCAACCTCAAACTCATCACTGCGCTATTGCAAGAGCGGGTTGAGTACGTGGTCTCTTGCACCAGCGGTCAGGAGGCGATTGAGCAAGCTCAGAGCCGTCAGTTCGATATCATCTTGATGGACATTCAAATGCCGCACATGGATGGAGTGACCGCTTGTAAAGCGATCAAGCAGCTCAAAGGGTATCGTGATACGCCAGTCATTGCGGTCACCGCACATGCCATGGCAGGCGAGCGTGACCGTCTACTGAAAGCGGGGATGGATGATTACCTGACCAAACCGATTGAAGAGCATATTCTGCAACAAGTGTTGGTGCATTGGAGCCCGCACACGCGCAGTAAACAGGTTGCGAAAGTGACCCCACCCGATGGTGCCGCGGTCATATCTAACGCCTTACCCTCATCACCGCCAGCAGAAGAGGCCATTATTGATTGGCCTGTCGCGCTGCGCCAATCCGCCAATAAAGAGGATCTCGCCAAAGAGATGCTCGGCATGTTGGTCGATTATTTGCGGGAAGTCGAAACTGTGGTCAATACTGCGCTTGAGGATGAAGAATACCCCGCTAGCGATCTACTGCATCATATCCATAAGTTGCATGGCAGTTGTTCGTACAGCGGCGTACCGCGCCTGCGAAAAATCTGCGCCAGTTTGGAGCAAGCGCTGCGCAATGGAGCGAGCATCGATGAGTTAGAGCCTGAGTTATTTGAGTTGCAAGATGAGATGGCGAAAGTGCTCGAAGCCTCTCGCGACTATCTGAACTGATCCTGCTTGAGTTCTTTCGCACTGGGAAGAGGCAGGATCTCTTCCCCCATTCGATAAATATGATAGCCATGTTTGCCTCTGTATTTGACCCAGTACATGGCTTTATCGGCTTGTAGCAGGAGTTTTTCTAAGTCAATGTGCAGACTGTTCATATGACTAATCCCGATACTGCAACCCACTTGCGCACTCTGCTGACCCAATGCAATCGGCTCAGAGGAGGATTCGATCAACTGCGCCGCAAACCGCTCGATAGATTCGGCAACAAATTTATCCAGCGGAATGTAAATAGCAAACTCATCGCCACCGAGCCGTCCGACCACAAAATCAGAAAAGTGCGTTTGCGCCAAGGCATAAAAACGCTTAGCGATTTCACGTAATACCTCATCGCCAGCCGCATGCCCCAAGGTATCATTCACCTGCTTAAAACCATCCAAATCAATCAATAGCAGTACCATGGTAGTGCTAGCACGCTGTTTGCGGAGCACGAACTTCTCACAACCTAAACGGTTTTTTAGTCCCGTCAGAGTGTCTTGTTCGGCAATGGTGCGATAGTAGCTTTCCCAACGTTCAATCTGTTGACGCAGCTCGCGCTCACGCAGCAAGGCTTGATGGGAAGCGTCGATAAATTCATTGATGCTTTTGGCCACCAAACCAATCTCGTTGTGGTGATCTTCTGCGGCTACCGCCACTTTGCGATCATGATCTGGCCGCACTTCGGATAACGCCTGTGAAAGATCCGTCAGGGGTTTACCGACCAAGCGGCGAACGATCCAGATAAGCGCAATAAAAGTCACGAGAAACTGGATCAAAACCACGGCTATCTGATCAAGAATCTGATTAATGGCTTGCTGACGAATCACCTGATGATCCTCATGAATCATCAGATAGCCAATCAAATTACCATCTACGGGAGAATCTAATCGGTATCGGTTCGCATCAGTCCAATAATTCTGCTCTTTGTAGGTTGAGGGGATGGTGGTGCGCTCAAAGACAATGCCATCCACGCTGGCTAACTTAACCGCATTGATCTCTTGATGAAGCAGCAACGCATCCATCACCTCGGAGGCAATATCGTAATTATTCACATACAGTGCAATGGCCGCCGAGTTACTCAAAGAGAGCGCAAGCTTCTCCTCCAGCTCTTGTTTTTGCTGCTCAACACTCTGTATGCCGCGCGGAATAATGATGGCCAAAATGATCAGCAAATACCCAAGTGCACACAGTGAAATCATCTTCAGCAAGCGATTAACCAGTGGCGAAGTGCGCGTTTGATCAGTCATAGAGCACCAGTAATACTTTCAGCGCGTCACTGGGCACTTGATCGGTATAGCCAATCGAGAACGGATTCTCTTCTAATTTGGCAATCAGCTCTTGTTCACTCACCACAGATTCCGGTGCACGCAGCCGCCCTGAGAATTTCAGTTTGGCCCAATAAGCGTTGATTTGGCTCTCTTGCATATTGGTCACCTGCAAAAAGAAGCGCTGACGCACCGTACCACTCCGATCTAACACCTGATTAATGTAAGTGTTGCCCACCACGCGATTACGTCCAAGGTATAAAGCGGATAACTGCTCTTTATTAATCTCCATAATCGGACTCTTCGGGCTAGCAACAACATACAATTCAGCGGAAGCCGAAACCCATGGACTCAGGAAAAAAATGAGGAGTAACCAATATCGCATTGAGTCCTCCTAAAACACAAAGTTAACGCTGACAGAAAACAGCTGCACATCCCGCCCCTGCAGACCCTGCAAATCCGCTTCTAAAGGAATGGCCCATAATCCATAGCCATTATCGGCAATCTGGATGTAATCATATTGTGCTTTCAAAGCTATCTGAGCAGTGACGTCCCAGCGGACTCCGAGTGAAAACGTCTGCTGATCGATGTAAGTGGAATTAATGCCACCAATCAACCATTTCTGTACCTCTGCCAATTGCGCGCCATTGACAGGGGATAACCCCCAATCAGACTGCGCTTGGTAGGGCGGATTTTTCGGGTTAAACCGACCGTAGATAACATAAGGTGTGACATTGCCGAGAGTATACCCAGCAATGGCGTAGCCACCGACCCCTTCAGGAACCACGGCTTTCTCACCAAGGATGGTATAAATTTCTGATTGGAGTGACCACTGATCGCCTCGATAGCCAAAACCCAATTGCCAATATTCAATGGTTTCTTCTTGAAGATTGATTTGCTCAGCTAACTGCGCCGCTTCGGTGCTGATCGGGCCAAGCCCGGCTTGCGCCAGTTGATTGACGACTTGAATACCCAGTAGAGAATTACCGTCTAGATCCACCTTCAGTTGCCCGACATGCACATAGGAGAGACGTCCAAACCAACGATCCTGTTCGAGTGAAAACACCAAAGCTAATGTTTGATCGGATTGCGTGGCAGAAATTTCGCTGGAAGCGGTATTTTGCAGTTTCTGTTTAATTCGGCCATATTGCGCGCCTAACGACCAAGTGATCTCATCCCATTGGCTGCGATAAGTCACATCAATCCCATCGATGGCATCATAGAAAATGCCGCCATAAAACTCTTGGGGAGGGCGCAACCAAAGGTGGGCGTAGTCAATCCGTCGGCTGTCAGCGGCGATATAGGCGTTAAGCCCAAGGCGCCCTAGGCGAATATCCCAATTTTCATCCGGCGTATAACGCACAAAAGCCAGCTCAGTAATATCATCGAAGCGCTGCTCGACTCGCTCTTTCATTACCCACTGAGTGGTCACCGACCATTGCGGATCTAACTGCAGATCAAACTGAACCCCAATATTGCTATCTGGCTTAAACGATCCGTTGCGTTGATAATCATCTGGCTGAGCGATGTTGCGCAGGAAACCGAGATTCTCTTCATTTTCATAGCTATAACCAATCGAACCATAACCAGAGACGCTCCAGTCGGCCGCTAAGGCAGCACCGCTCGTCATGGCTAATAGACCGACAACACCGCTCATCAGGCGTGTTTGAAAAAGGCTTCGTATCATTGGGTTATCCCTAAGCAAGCGCGATTTCCACCACGGCGCCAACCTGCACGCCAAGTGAAATATTCTCCATTTCGATCGTCATTGATGATTAATGACATCACCCAATATCTTTCATTTTAGTGATTGGTGAGACAAAAATACGCGTTGGGTGCAAAGAGTCAGAAAACTCATTCTTCCGTTGGGGAAAATTAAGCACGTAAGGAAAATATAGTCAGAAAATGAAAGATTTGAAATAAACCAAAGCATGAGCGCCGCATTAACGACGTTCAAGGATTACGGTCGCCATCGCATAATGGCGTTCGTCGGAAATGGAAAGATGAATATTTTCAACCTGCAGCTGCGAGGCTAACTCTGCCGCTTGACCGCTCAAGATCAGTAAAGGTTTCCCCAACTTATCATGGCTAATGGTAAAGTCATGGAAAGTCACCCCCTGAGCAATACCGGTTCCCAAAGCTTTCGAAGCTGCCTCTTTGGCGGCAAAGCGCTTGGCTAAAAAGCGCCCTTGTTGCTTCGAAGCATGAAATTGCTCTAGTTCAGAATCGGTAAGAATGCGGCGCGCAAAGTTTTCTCCTGAGCGCGCCAACGCTTTCTCAACCCGTTCGATTTCAGCGATATCCGTTCCGAGTCCAACGATCATACGTTATCGACGCGCAGCAACCATGATGGCTTTCATATCTGCGACGGCTTTCGCTAAACCATCAAAAACCGCGCGACCAATGATCGCATGGCCGATGTTCAGCTCGTAAATTTCAGGAATGGCCGCAATCGCCGCGACATTGTGGTAGGTCAAGCCATGACCCGCATTCACCGTAATGCCCAAGTCGTGTGCGTAAGCCGCTGCGGCTGCAATTTTCTTCAGCTCATTTTGCTGATCGACATCGCTTTTCGCATCGGAGTAGTGCCCGGTATGCAGCTCAATAAAAGGTGCGCCACAAGCTTTGGCCGCATCAATTTGCTCACGATCGGCATCGATAAACAGAGAAACTTTAATGCCAGCCGCAGTGAGTTTTTCCGTTGCCGCTTTGACACGTTCCAACTGACCTAGCACATCAAGACCGCCTTCAGTGGTCAACTCTTCACGTTTTTCCGGCACCAAGCAGACATATTCTGGCTGAGTTTGCAGCGCAATCTCGACCATCTCATCCGTCACCGCCATTTCAAGGTTCATGCGCGTTTGCAGCGTTTCACGCAAAATACGGACATCGCGATCTGTGATGTGACGACGATCTTCACGCAGATGGATGGTGATACCATCCGCGCCCGCACGTTCAGCAATTTCCGCTGCATGCACTGGATCGGGATATTGTGTGCCGCGTGCGTTACGCAAAGTCGCCACGTGATCGATATTCACACCAAGATAAATTGAGCTCATTCTTCTGTACTCCGTGCTCTGGGTAGAGTTGTTTGACGAAACAACTCACGACTCTTTAAAGGTTTGCCGCCAAGATACGGCTTTAAGGCTAAACGTGTAAAGCGTTTTGCCGCTTGCAGTTGTTCTTTGCTGGTAAAACGCCGTTCACTGATTGCAATGAGCTCGTTACCGAGAAAGGTGAGATTATCGCGACGTACTGAGGCAATAAAGCCTTTTTGCTCACGATAGCGATAGGTCATGTCTGGTGAAACTGGCTCGCCCGTACCTGCACAATGCAGAAAATCTACGCCGTACCCCATCGCGGCAAGTAAGGCGAGTTCAAAGCGGCGCAACGCGGGCTCGGGATTGGTGCTTTGCGCCAGTTCAGTGAGCGCAAACAGATAATCATGGAATAGTCCGGGGCTAGCGACTTCTGGCATGAGCACTCTATCCACCAGCTCATTGATGTACATTGCCGAATAGAGATAGACGCCGGAAAGCGGTAAGCCGAGGCTAATCGGTTCGGCTTGGCGCAAAGTTTTCATCGAGCCATTGCCCGACCATTTCAGCAGTAAAGGAGTGAAAGGTTGCAGCGCACCTTTGAGGTTGGAGCGTTTTCCGCGCGCGCCTTTGGCCATCAAGCTGACTCGCCCGTACTCCTCACTGAACACATCGAGAATTAAGCTCGATTCACTGTAAGGGCGGCGGTGCAGAACAAAACAGCGTTGCAGTCCGTCTGACATTTTCCCTTTCTATCATGCAGTTGAAGGTAGAAATGAAAAAGGTGGCAACCCCGTTGCCACCTCTCGTGTTTAGAGATCGTCGATATAGCCGAGTGAACGCAGGGCGCGCTCATCATCCGCCCAACCGGATTTCACTTTCACCCAAGTCTCTAGGTAGACTTTGCGGCCAAACAGCTCTTCCATATCGAGACGCGCTTCGCGGCCGATGGTTTTGATCTTCTCGCCGTTTTTACCAATCACCATTTTCTTCTGGCCGATACGTTCAACCAAGATCAGGGCGTTGATGTGGAAGCCATCGGTATCTGGGTTGTAATCGAAACGCTCGATTTCCACGGTCACCGAATACGGCAGCTCTTCGCCAGTAAAACGCATCAGCTTTTCACGCACGATTTCAGAGGCCATAAAGCGCTGTGAACGATCCGTCACATACTCTTCAGGGAAATGGTGCACAGCTTTCGGCAGGTGCTCACGAACATGCTTTTTCAGCACATCGGTGTTTTTGCCCTGTTTAGCAGAAATCGGTACGATATCGACAAACGGCATGCGCTTAGAAAGCTCCAGCATATGCAGCATCACTTCGTTACGATCTTTGACCTGATCGACCTTGTTCACACAAAGCACCACCGGGAAGTTGGCTTTTTGCAGCTTGTTGAACACCATCTCGTCATCGGCGGTCCAGTGAGTACCTTCCACCACAAACAGCACTAAGTTGACATCACTCAGCGAGCTTGAGGCCGCGCGGTTCATCAAACGGTTGATGGCGCGTTTTTCTTCAATGTGCAATCCCGGAGTATCCACGTAAATGGCTTGATACTTGCCTTCCGTCTCAACACCCATAATACGGTGGCGAGTGGTTTGCGGTTTACGCGAAGTAATCGAGATTTTCTGCCCTAACAGGTTATTGAGCAGGGTCGATTTACCCACGTTAGGACGACCGACAATCGCGACAAAGCCGCAGTGTTGGTCCTCTGGTGTCGATGTCACCGTTTGGCCTTCGCTGCGAGAAGCAAAGTATGCATCGATATCAAATTCTTGATCAGCCATGAGTTAATTGCTCCAGAGCCGTTTCTGCAGCCGCTTGCTCTGCCTTGCGGCGGCTGGTGCCTTTACCGATCACAGGCGTGTCCATACCTGCAACTTCACACGCAACCGTAAATTCTTGGTTGTGCGCTTCACCTTTAATATTAGTCACAGTGTAGACGGGCAGCGGTTTTCTTCTGCCTTGCAAAAACTCTTGTAAACGAGTTTTCGGGTCTTTTTGTGATGCGCCCGGTTTGATCTCCTCAAGGCGACATTGATACCACTCCAGCACAATGCGGCGCGCGGTTTCTAAATCACTATCGAGGTAGATCGCACCAATGATGGCTTCTACGGCATCGGCCAGAATCGAGTCACGGCGAAAACCACCGCTTTTCAACTCACCTGGACCTAATTTTAAGTAATCTCCCAGATCGAATTCACGACCCAGCTCCGCCAACGTGTTACCACGCACTAAGGTGGCACGCATGCGGCTCATATCTCCCTCATTCACTTTCGGGAAGCGGCGATAGAGCTCGTCAGCAATGACAAAACTTAAAATTGAATCGCCCAGAAACTCAAGACGTTCATTGTGCTTACCATTGGCGCTGCGGTGTGTCAGCGCCAGATTAAGCAGCTCAGTCTCCTTAAAGGTATAACCGAGCTTACTTGTTAATTTATTCATTGGAGGTGTCATAATCTCAACGTTATTGCCAGCTCATGCTGGCTTAGTGGATCCCACCAACACGATTGAATCGTACTCCGGTAGGAATCCAGCGTGGAAGTACGCTGTCTTCAGCGCGTTCAAACTCGAAACTGATCCAGATAGCGACAGCTTTTCCGACCAGATTCTGCTCTGGCACAAAGCCCCAGAAACGGCTGTCAGCACTGTTGTCACGGTTATCACCCATCACAAAATAGTGCCCTTGTGGTACAACCCATTCATTCACGCCACTGCGTGGGCGATAATTCGCCACGTTATCAATGCTCAATGGGTTAACCAAAATATTGTGCTCGACCTTACCTAGCTGTTCGTTTAGCTGGATCAGGGGGATCTCATTTTGGTAAAACTCGCTCTCTTGCACGTTAGAGAGTTTAACTGCTTGGCATTCGCTCTCGCCTTGGTGCTGAATACACAGCTCTTTACCTGCGCTGTAACGTACGGTATCTCCGGGCATCCCCACCACACGCTTGATGTAGTCGATCTCAGGGTTCACTGGGTATTTGAACACCACAATATCACCACGCTCAGGTTTACCCGTTTCCACTAACTGAGTGCGCCATACCGGATCTTTCAAGCCGTAAGCGTATTTCTCAACCAGAATAAAATCCCCAACCAGCAGAGTCGGCATCATCGAACCGGATGGAATTTGGAACGGTTCATAAATGAACGAGCGCAGTACCAGCACAAAAGCAATAACAGGGAAAATCGAGACACTGTTTTCAATCCACCACGGCTGAGCTGCGACTTTATCCAGCGCTGAGGCTGGCATATCGGGTGTTTGCGCCTGTAAATGAGCTTGTTTCTGTTGGCGTTTTTTCGCCCACACCAGCTTTTCCAGTGTCCAGACGATACCGGTGACCAGAGTTACGATCACCAAAATCAGTGAGAATGTGTTCGCCATTAACTTCCCTTATCTAAAAAATACGAAAGTGAAAGAGCCGAAACCCTTTCACTCATGTGTTAAACCAATAAGTCTGAAGCCAGCAAAGAAATTAGTCTTTGCCGACATGCAGAATGGCAAGGAACGCTTCTTGTGGCAGCTCAACGTTACCGATCTGCTTCATCCGTTTCTTACCTTCTTTCTGCTTCTTCAGCAGTTTCTTCTTACGGCTCACGTCACCACCGTAACATTTCGCCAGTACGTTTTTACGTAACTGCTTCACGGTAGAGCGCGCGATGATGTGGTTACCGATTGCCGCTTGGATCGCGATATCGAACATCTGGCGAGGAATGAACTCTTTCATCTTCTCAACCAATTGACGACCGCGGGTTTGCGAGTTGTCGCGGTGGGTAATGATGGCTAAGGCGTCCACTTTGTCGCCGTTGAGCAGTACATCCACACGCACCATGTGCGACATTTCAAAACGTTGGAAACCGTAATCCAGTGACGCGTAGCCACGAGAAGTCGATTTCAAGCGGTCAAAGAAATCCAGAACCACTTCGGCCATCGGGATGTCGTAAGTCAGCGCCACTTGGTTACCGTGGTAAACCATGTCCACCTGAGTACCTCGTTTCTCGATACACAGAGTGATCACGTTACCCAGGTAATCCGCCGGAACCAGAATATTACAACGCGCGATAGGCTCGCGGATCTCTTCGATATCGTTGATGGCTGGCAGTTTAGCTGGGCTATCAACGTAGACGATCTCTTTGTTGGTCTTGAGCACTTCATACACTACGGTTGGTGCCGTGGTGATGAGGTCGAGATCGTATTCGCGCTCTAAACGCTCTTGGATGATCTCCATGTGCAGCATACCAAGGAAGCCACAACGGAAACCAAAGCCGAGCGCTGCCGACGTTTCTGGCTCATAAAACAGCGACGCGTCATTAAGGCTCAGTTTACCCAGTGCATCACGGAAGTTGTCATAGTCATCAGATGAGACTGGGAACAAGCCCGCATACACTTGAGGTTTCACCTTTTTAAAGCCCGGCAGCGCTTTTTCACAACCGTTCTTCGCTAAGGTCAGGGTATCCCCCACCGGTGCGCCCATGATGTCTTTGATACCACACACTACCCAGCCTACTTCGCCAGTGTCCAGTGAATCGGTATCCACTTGTTTTGGTGTGAAAATACCTAAGCGATCCACACCCCAAGTTTGGCCGGTGCTCATCACTTTGATCTTGTCGTTTTTCTTCAGGCTACCGTTTTTAATACGAACCAGAGAAACCACACCTAAGTAGTTATCAAACCATGAGTCGATGATCAGCGCTTGCAACGGTGCATCAGGATCGCCTTGTGGCGCTGGGATGGCAGAAACGATTTTCTCGAGAACTTCATCCACGCCCACACCGGTTTTCGCCGAGCAACGCACAGCATCAATCGCATCGATACCGACGATGTCTTCAATCTCTTCCGCCACACGCTCAGGCTCTGCCGCCGGCAGGTCAATCTTGTTCAGAATGGGCACGACTTCCAGATCCATTTCGATCGCGGTATAGCAGTTTGCTAGGGTTTGCGCTTCTACGCCTTGCCCCGCATCCACCACCAACAGTGCGCCTTCACACGCCGCCAATGAACGTGATACTTCGTACGCGAAGTCAACGTGTCCTGGGGTATCGATAAAGTTCAGTTGATAGGTTTGGCCATCTTTCGCTGTATAGTCGAGAGTCACACTCTGCGCTTTAATGGTGATGCCACGCTCACGTTCCAGATCCATAGAGTCAAGAACTTGCTCGGCCATTTCACGATCGCTCAAGCCGCCACAGACTTGGATTAAACGGTCAGATAGAGTCGATTTACCATGGTCAATGTGGGCGATAATCGAAAAGTTACGAATGTGCTTCATAGGTTTGGGATGACTAAACTCTTAAATAATAAGGACATAGAAAAGCCGCGTTGGCGGCTATTCATTCAAGTTGGGCGATTCTACCCAATTTCGTTGGGGTTCGCATCATAATTTAGGCAACCGGGATACCCAGTTTTCGTAACAAAACCACTTGCTGCTGAGAGCGTAGCTCCAGCACTTTCGCATAATGTTTGGCAACCCATACACCGAGCGCAATAAAGAGCACTGCAGTAAGGATCACTATCCCCTCTCCAAAACCCAACATAGGGGCCAGCCATTGATCGCCAAGCCATGCACCCAGCATCATGAAAAACAGCGGTAATAAATAGACGAGCGCCGCCGACTGCAGCACGCTCTTTTCCGGCAAACCAATCTCGACCACCTCACCCGCTTCTAGGGCTTGTGTGGTTTGTAAACGCCAGAATAGGGTTTTGTTACCGAACGCTTTAGAGACGATGCCCGTACCGCAGCTTTTCGAGGATTGGCAACTGCTGCAACTGGTTTGCTGTTCACAACTCAGCGTCACTTGAAATCCTTGTTGAGCGGGTACCACTTTGGTCACCGTAGCCAATGCCGTCATCATTGCGCTTTCACTCCACCGACACCAAACATCACCGATTGAGCGATACGTTGCGCAGTCGCAGGAGGAATATCGCCCACTACCGAAATTTCATTCTCGCCTTTGACTAAGCTGTGCAGCGTGCGGCGGCCTTGTCGAACCAATTGACCTTTGAGTGAGTAGTTATCACTGGCAGAGACATACACTGAGAAATTAAACAGGCCGTCCGAATACATCTGGCTTTCAACCAAACGCTCTGTCATTGCCATACGATAACGATTCAGCTCCATAGCTTGAAAACCATCAGGAACCCAAGTGACTTGCCAGAAGGTCTCTTGCACACTGCCTTTTGGCAACTTAAGGACTTCAGGCAGTTGCACCTTGTTTAGCCCTGCCATGATTTCGGCCAAACGCTCGCTGACCGAAAATGAAATAGTGCGATACTGCTCAAGCACTTCGCCATCGCGATCCAGCAAATCCGCCCTTAAAGGCAAATGACTTTTTTCATCGACCCAGACAACATACGAGTAACGTAAACCATCTTTCGGGACCACGCGCAGTACTTGGCACGCCGCCCCTGCTTCTCGGGCGCGTCCGACTTTCACGAAGTCATAGTAGCGGCTCAACTCCGCCACATCCGTGTTCAACATGGGGATGGTTGGAGCCACCATATTGCCCGATTCAATCGTAAAAGGCTCGACACCCGGCTCGATGTAACTCACTTCATCACCCCGGCGGATCACTTCACGCACGGGGCCGCTCAAGTACACCAAATGCGCCAGTTGTTGATCATCTTGCCGTGCATGACGATACAACAAGGGCTCAATGCTGTTTTTCTTAACCAAGATGTATGATAGTTCGTAATTGAGATGTTGGCTGGCTTCATTCATCTGATACAACAACGCCTCTGCAGACTCTTCCTCTGCAAAGGCGGTAGTTGAATTTACACAGAACAGTGTCAGCGCACTGATCAAAAGTTTCTTCATTCCACAACCGATTCAACTGGGTGTTGGTGAGAAGCACTATTCTCACTGTTTAGGCGTAATTGCAGTTCGTAGTCCTGCAGCAAGGCGTTTACGCGGCGACGTTGCTCTTGCATGCTGCTGTCTGGCGCATGCTTTTCCACCGAATCACGAGTCAAACTCACTGGCTCAGCGCTTCCAGCAAGAGGAATGGTTTGCAGCACAGGCAGTTCATTTTCCACGCCTGAGCTTTGTCCGCCATACTGTTGTACGCCGAAAATAACCGCCAACGAGACACAAGCGGCGATACCGACTTGACCAAACTGAGACAACCAAGCAGGCAACTGACGTTTAGCCTGTTGCGGTTTAGGCTGCGCTTCCAGTCTTGCCTGTTGCAAGTCAATCACGTTCGTTGAGTGGTGTAGCGGATTGTGCGCAGGCTCATTTTCCAGCGCCAAGGCGACACTTTCAGCGATATTCCATTCTTTGTGAATCGGTGCCTCTCCACGGAGTACATCACCGATCAGATGATAGTTTTTCCACGTGTCACGTGCATCTTGATCCTGAGCCAATTCTAAAATCAGCTCATTGTCGATCATCTCGCCATCCATGAGTGCTGAAAGTTTTTCTTTGTCAGCCATTCTATTCACCATAGTCATTACGGAATTTGCGTTACAGAAGAGGTTTGATTTTCTTCTCTACCGCCTCACGAGCGCGGAAAATTCGTGAACGCACTGTACCAACAGGGCAATCCATCACTTCCGCAATTTCCTCGTAACTCAAGCCATCAAGCTCGCGCAACGTCATTGCCGTTTTTAAATCATCCGGTAACGCATCAATTGCATCGAACACAGTCTTCTTCAACTCTTTGGACAACGTAATGTTCTCCGGGTTCGATAATTCTTTTAATGCGTCACCACCTTCATAGAATTCAGCTTCTTCAGCATCAACATCACTTGCGGGTGGGCGTCGGCTTTGCGCAACAATGTGATTTTTCGCGGTATTAACAGCAATACGGTACAACCAAGTGTAAAACGCACTCTCGCCACGAAAGGTTGGAATGGCTCGATACGCTTTAATAAACGCTTCCTGCGCTACATCAGCCACATCACCGGAATTGCTTACATACCGGGAAATAAGGTTGCACACTTTATTTTGATATCTCAAAACCAAAAGGTTAAATGCTTGCTTATCCCCATTCTGAACTCGCTCAATCAACACTTGATCGGTCAGTTGCTCGTTCATTCGAGCGGTCACTCCTATTGTTATTCCCCTACCTTCTCAGATATGGGTACTCATTATGCGAATTGTAATATTGACACCACTACTTGCATGAGCACCTTTAGAGACTCGGCATTATCGAGAAAGTTCATTATTGGGTGAAATATTTTACTCAAAACCTTATCAAGGCAGCATTTTCACCCGTTGCCTCTCGCGTAGATAGGTATTCCCCATACATCACGTGCGCTTCACTCTTTATATAGTGGTGAATGCAGCGGATTAATAGAGTGCAACCGCTAACATGACAATAAGATTTACAAACTATTGCATTTAGCGCGATGATAATAGCAGGACTTACACCGTATCAACGATCCGAATTTTTCGATAATTTCTTGCCACTTGATTGTGCACAGTGGCATGTCTGCTCAATCGATGCGGTGTTTTTTTCCTCTAAAGAAAACAACTCTTTGAGGAATTTAAAGAAATGTCGAGTTGGATGACTCGCTACAGTTTGGGAATTGGCAATTTTATGAATGCAGACCGAGAGCATCAATGTGATGTATTAGTCATAGGAAGTGGCGCAGCAGGCTTATCGCTTGCTTTACAGGTCGCTCAATACGGAAAAGTGATTGTATTAAGCAAAGGGCCGCGCAGTGAAGGCGCGACTTTTTATGCACAAGGCGGTATTGCAGCAGTCTTTGATGAATCGGACAGTATTGAATCGCATGTGCAGGACACCTTAATTGCAGGTGCTGGGATTTGTGATGAACAAACCGTGCGCTTTATTGCCGAGCATGCCAAAGAGTGCGTGCAGTGGCTGATTGATGGCGGTGTACCTTTTGACAAAGAAGAGGATAGCGATAACGACCACCCACGCTACCACTTGACCCGCGAAGGCGGTCACAGCCATCGCCGTATTTTGCATGCTGCTGATGCCACAGGGATGGCGATGCAGACGTCCTTGCAAGATAACGCCCACAACCATCCCAACATTACGGTACTTGAAAGACACAATGCGCTGGATTTGATCACTGAAGATAAAATCGGCGGTGATGCCAACAAAGTCGTTGGCGCCTATGTATGGAATCGTAATGCGGAACACGTAGAAACGATTCGCGCCAAATTTGTGGTGTTGGCGACTGGCGGGGCATCTAAGGTGTATCAGTACACCTCTAACCCTGATGTTTCTTCTGGTGATGGGATTGCCATGGCGTGGCGTGCGGGCTGCCGTGTGGCCAACCTAGAGTTCAACCAGTTCCACCCAACCTGTTTATACCATCCAGAAGCACGTAACTTCCTACTTACCGAAGCGCTGCGTGGTGAAGGCGCTTATTTGCGCCGCCCAGATGGCAGCCGCTTTATGCCGGATTTCGATGAGCGAGCTGAACTGGCTCCGCGTGATATCGTGGCACGTGCGATCGACTTTGAAATGAAGCGTTTAGGTGCGGACTGTATGTATCTCGACATCAGCCATAAGCCTGCTGACTTTATCGAAAAACACTTCCCCACCATTTACTCACGCTTGATGGATTTGGGCATTGATATGACCAAAGAACCGATCCCCATCGTTCCTGCGGCGCACTATACGTGTGGTGGCGTGATGGTAAATCCGCAAGGTCAAACGGATCTTAAGCAGTTGTATGCGATTGGCGAAGTGAGCTACACCGGCTTACACGGCGCAAACCGTATGGCCTCCAACTCTCTTCTAGAATGCGTGGTATACGCATGGTCAGCGTCACAAGACATCATTGCTCAGTTGCCCAACGCAAGCATGCCAGAGTCACTCCCAGCTTGGGATGAAAGCCAAGTCACCTGTTCTGATGAGGAAGTGGTTTTGCAGCATAACTGGCACGAACTGCGCCTCTTTATGTGGGACTACATGGGAATCGTGCGCACCAACAAGCGTTTGGAACGAGCAATGCGCCGCATCCAGCTACTGCAACAGGAAACCCACGAGTATTACAGCAACTTCCGTGTGTCAAACAACCTCCTTGAGATGCGTAACTTACTGCAAGTCGCTGAATTGATGGTGCGTTGCGCGATGCAACGCAGAGAAAGTCGTGGCTTACACTACACGTTGGACTATCCAGATCAACTGGCAGAGAGTGGCCCAACGATTCTTGTGCCGGAAAAATAACGCTCTCTCCGCTTGAAACAGCAATCAAGAGATCTGCGCATGATCACGGGAGCCATTGAGCTCCCGTTTTAATCGCACTAACAATTGCCGATAGGTGGCTTCATCACAGCTATCACGCCAGATAAACCAACGCTTGCCCTGCCCTTGTAAGCAGATAAACAGCGGAGCATAAAGCGTATGTACCGAATGAAAGGTTTCACGCCGCCCCTCTTGCTCGAATACGCCAGCAAAGGTGAGTTCCACATTGCCGACCAAACTCGCCGGCATCCATTGACTGTGGAGATGACCACGCCAGATCCAAGCGGCAAAATAGGGCACCAACACCAAGGGAATAGAAGAAACGAATAACGCCCAGAGCATCAACAGCATAATCAGCAGCGCGATGATCTGAGCGTAAAAGGAAGGGATAAACAGAAGCTTAACGGACTTTGCTGAGGTTATGAGCGACAATCTTATCCACCATCGCAGCAAGGCCTAAATTCTCACAGCGGCCATGTCCCATCACCCAAGCAAACAGATCAGGGTCGTCACTTTCCAGTAAAGCCACAAAGTCGTCCTGCTCAGACTCAGTCAGTGAATCAAAACACTCTTCGAAAAATGGCATGATGACCACATCAAGCTCCAACATACCACGACGGCATGCCCATTTGATTCGCGCTTTTTGTTCAGCGGTGTACATCAGTATTCCTCACCTTATGGTTTTTGTTTGATTCGGAGTGTAACAAGGGTGCCGGCAGACAACTAGTAACTCAGTCACAGTCCCTGTTCAAGCTGACAAAAAAGTTGATCCAGATTAACATAGCGAGACTTTTTTCCTCAGTGGTGAACAACATGGACTGGCAAAATCGTTTTTCAGTACTCAATCTTTCTTCTCACGATCCTCTCCCTGAACTGATGCTCACGCATCTCACTGGATGGGGAGCCATCACGCTGGTCGGTGCCGATAAAAAAGCGTATCTGCAAGGCCAAGTCACCTGCAATGTGGTTTCTTTGCAAGAGCAGCAAGTCACCTTTGGTGCACACTGTGATGCCAAAGGTAAGGTATGGTCGGTATTTCGCTTGTTTCATCATCACGATGGCTACGCAATGTTTCAACCGCAATCGGCGATGGAAGTCGAACTGCGCGAGCTGAAGAAATACGCCATCTTCTCTAAAGTGACGATTGCCGAAAGCAGCGATATCGCTCTAGGTGTGATGGGTAGTCAAGCCGACGCTTGGATTGATACTGTGAGTGAAACGACTGGCGATGTACGCCGTATCGCAGGCGGTACAGCCGTGCGTATGAGTCCACAGCGCTGGCTGCTGTTGGTGAATGCCGAACAGGCGGAGCAATACGTCAATGCTTGGCAAGGACTGCATGTCGAGCAATCGCTCTGGACACGCATGGATATTGAAGAGGCCGTGCCTGTCGTTACCCAAACGGCTCAAAATGAACACATTCCGCAAGCACTCAATGTGCAAGCCGTTGACGGTATCAGTTTTACTAAAGGTTGTTACACAGGGCAAGAGACTGTGGCACGCGCCAAGTATCGCGGCATCAATAAGCGCGCCATGTACATAGTCAAAGGTAATCTGAGTGCGCCACTGAGCCAAGATGAGCCAGTGGTTCTTGAACGCGCTGTCGGAGAAAACTGGCGTAGCGCGGGCGCACTACTGACTTATTATCGTTTTACCGATTCAATAGCGATCGGTTTGATCGTCCTGCCCAACGATCTTGAGCACGATGTCGAGCTGCGTCTAGCTGCTCAACCAGACACCCGTTGGCATATCCAACCGCTACCCTATTCACTCAGTGAAGAATAGCGGTCATTCATCGAAACCGACTTGAGCTGCCTGAATCGGCAGCTCAAACTCTCCCTCATCAGGCTCCCTTCTCAGCTTCGCTGCAACACACTATTGTTCGTTGCATCTTCGCGCGAGTTTCTTCAAACAAACCAATACTTATTTATGAATTTAAAGTTAAATTTAAAACATAAATAGTCAAAACCAAAACAATCCTCTAGGCTATAAACCGTTGAGGAGAGCAATGAGCACCCAAGTTTGCTCACTCTCTCGTCAACAGAAAGTGAATTAACTGAGCATTCGAGTTATCCACTTTTTGTGTAATGCATCTGTGACTATTCGCCCGCCCAAATGCGGGCATTTTTTTACAATTATTTTACAATCAACTTGCCTGTTCAGAATTTTTACGACTATTCTTTAAAGTGTCATAAGAGGCTGGCTTAATACGGGCTGTTCATCAGTTACCGCTGAGAACATCAGAAGAATTTGTAAATTTGGTCACATGATTCTGGATATTTGACTGCAGTTTTGATTCATTCTGCACAGATATTCCAAATAATCAGTAAGTACTGCTTATTCCACCAAACCTATCACACTATTTTTGTTTAGGTTTTTCTATACTAAGCAGTGCCAGAACAACGCAAGGATCGAAGTATGAGACTGTTTAAGCGCTATACACCAGGTATGATTGCTAAACACGTGAGCCGTCTGTTTAAAGGTAGGATTTATATCTTTGGCGTCGGTAAATTCGAGTTCGATAATGGTAAGTTAAAGCTGCCAGAGAAAGCGGAGCAGCGCCACTATCAGACCGTAAAAGAAGTCAATCAAGAGATCATGAAGCTGCGTTGCGCTTATGCATAAACAAGCAAACACTCAATAGCATTCGATTTAATATAAAGCGATTTAATGTAAAAAGGGTTGGCAGTGCCAACCCTTTTTATTTGATCAACTTTTTATTCAATCAGTAGGCACGCTCTAACCAAACCTGCTTCGCCAGCTCAGGCAGATCGCCCTTCAGGCCTAGTGCGCGTTTCATGATTTCATCTTTGGCACCCGGCAATTGACCAACCAGACGCATGCCGATCCCACGGATCAGTTTCTTAGCAGGGTTATCCCCCTCAAACAGATCGCGGAAACCTTGCATCGCCGCAATCATTTTGGCAGCTTCCGCTTTCCGCCAGCGCTCATAATGGCGCAAATTACGCTCATCACCAATGTCGCGATTTTGCTGCCATAAGCTCAGCAGCTCTTGTGCCAAACAGGCAGCATCCAGTAAACCTAAGTTCACTCCCTGCCCAGCCAGCGGATGAATGGTGTGCGCGGCATCCCCGACGAGCGCAACCCGAGGCGCAACAAAATCACGGGCATAACGCATCTTAAGTGGGAAAGCCTGCCGCTCGCCCACTACTTCACAGCGGCCTAATCGTGCATCGAATTCTGCGGTCAGCGCTTTGTTAAACTGCGCATCACTCATATTGAGCAAAGCCTCAGCGCGTGAAGGCTCTGTCGACCACACGATAGAACTCATATGCGGCTCTGACATGGGGAGAAAGGCTAACGGTCCTTGGGCAGTAAAAATCTGCCGCGCGACTTTATTGTGCGGATCACTGGTGCGCACATTGGCCACCAAGGCACTGTGTCCATAATCCCAATGAGTCAAAGGAATATCCATTTGTCGACGCAGCCACGAGTTCGCACCATCAGCCCCTACGACCAATTTTGCGCTCAAGGCTTGGCCATTGCTCAAGGTTAGCCATGCTTCGCTTTCACCCACGGCGATGCTCTGACAGGTCGCAGGCACATGCAGTGTCACATTGGCTTGCTGCTGAACTTGCTCTAACAGCGCCAACTGAATGACTCGGTTTTCAACAATGTGTCCCAGATTAGGCTGCGTCATCTCATTGGCTTTAAATTCAATCCGCGCAAAACTATCTTGCTCCCACACTTCCATCGCGATGTAGGGCGCAGCGCGGCGCGCTTCAATGCCCGCCCAAGCATTAAGATTACGCAGCACAATCTCACTTGAGCGACTCAAGGCAGAAACGCGCACATCCGGCAGCGGGTTTAGCGCCTCTTCCGGTAATTGGTTCTCAACCACAGCAATGCGTAGGTCACTCTCTTTCAGAGCCGCCGCTAACGCTAGGCCGACCATACCGCCACCGATAATTACAACATCAACGCTTTGCATCATTCTTTTACCTATTAACGGTTCACTATGCCGAGAGTGCGGCGCAATAACGGAGCTTTCAATAACGGCAAATTATCCATCGCCATTAGACCAAGGTTACGCCCCATTCGCATCGCTAACCAGTCATTCGAGAAAGTGTGTACTAATCCTGTAGTCAGGCTGATGGTTGCCGTGCGATCGGCTTGGCGACGCTGAAAATAACGCTGCAGTAGCGCGTACTCACCCGCATCGTCGCTGCGCGTAATCTCTTCGGCTAAAGTCGCCACATCACGAATACCAAGGTTAAAACCTTGTCCTGCAATCGGGTGTAAGGTTTGCGCCGCATTGCCCACCATAGCAAAACGGTGAGAGACCGTTTGCTCACGATAGCGCAAAACCAGCGGATAAACACTTCTCTCACCTGCATGGGTCAAGGCGCCAAGCCGCCAACCAAAGGCTTGTTGTAAGCCTTGTAAGAACTCAGCTTCGCTGCAATGCAGCCAGTGCGCAACTTGCTCTGGTGGCAGACACCAAACTAAAGACAAGCGATCTTGGCTCATGGGTAGCAAGGCAACGGGGCCATGCGGTGTAAAACGCTCAAAAGCTCGCCCTGCATGAGGTTGCGCGCTGGTGATATTGGCGATCAGCGCGACTTGTTCAAAATCGTGCTCCTGCATCGCAAGGCCCAGCGCTTGGCAACACGTCGACAGCGCACCATCTGCCGCCACAAGCAGCTTACCTTGCAAGGTCTCTTTAGTGTCGAGTTGGACCGTGACCGACTCTTGTTCACGGGTAATATTCACCACTCGGCTTGGTACAAATTGCTGGATGGCAGAACACTGCGCCATGCGCTCGGCGTAAACGCGCCCCACATCCGCCAGTTCAACCACATAACCTAGAGCACTAACCCCAAGCGTCTCACAATGAATATCCGTCATCCCTGCATGAGACTGATCCGAGACATGAATATGTTTAATCGGAGTCGCAAAAGGCTGTAGGCTCGGCCAAAGTTGTAACTCCTGCAGGATTTGTACCGTACCGTAGGAGAGCGCAATGCTGCGCGCATCAAAACCGGGATGCGCAGAATGATCGGTTGCGAACGCCTCTATCACGGCGACCTTCAGCTTACCTTGGCTGAGGTGCTGCAACGCGAGCGCTAATGTTGCGCCCGCCATCGCGCAACCCGCAATGATCACATCAAAACTGATAGGCTTACTGATATTGGGCTGCTGGCTGTCCGTCATTGCGCTTCCTTTCTGTTGACTTAGTGAACTGTGGGCTTAGTGTCTTGCTCTGGTTTGACACCAAATTCCGCATGTAATACCAATACACAGGCTTTGATATGTTCGATCACTTGTTCCAATAATTCTGCTTGCTCGGCTAAGTCATCCTCTTCATCGATGCCTAATTTCGACATCTCTTCCAGATCCTCTAATGCTTCTTTCGCTTCAACAGAAGCGTGCTTCAGATTGGCGCCACTCAAACCTAATCCAGAAATAAAGTGGTTAATCCATTCCGCAACCGCATCCGCGAGCTCAAACAAGGCTTCCTCGCCCTCGCCTTCAGGTAGGAGTAATGAAAGCTCAAAATCGGTATCCACCAACTGCGCACTCATTGCCAGCAGAATCTGCTCTGCGCTGGCTAATGCACCAATTGGCCAGCCCATGCCATCGTTGGTGTAATCGAAAACCAAGGGTTGCCAGCTTTTATCATTGAGGCTTAAACCGCCGGACAACATCCCCGTCAGTAACCCTTGTAGCTCGGCAGGATTAATACCGAGAGAAGCGCTACGCAGCTCATTGGCTAAAGCTGGGTAAGCAGGAAGTCTATTTTTGCTCATATTGGATTCACTAACCGAGAAAGGTAGCCCAATCCTACCACTTCATTGCCAGAGCGAAAACGCTCGCCTGCAGTTGGTGCTTAGCTTTTGCACAAATTGTCCAAATCGTGAGTTTTCAAACGTCCATTTCTCGGGTTGCGACGGGAAAGGCTTGAATCTTGTTTTGGGTTTACCTATAGTTCCACCTCGATGGTCACCTGAGCTGACTCATCTTTAGTTATGCTAAAAGAGTTCATTAATCATGAGTAATCAAGCGGTTGACATTGAAATTTTGGGCAAAGTGACCCGGGTAAACTGCCCAGCAGGTCAAGAAGCGTCTTTGCTTCAAGCTGCGCAAGATCTCGATAATCGTTTGAAAGAAATGGCAGAGCGAACTAAAGTCACCAATGAGGTGAAACTGTTGACGATTGCCGCACTCAACATCTGTTACGAGTTACAAACGAAACAGCAAGAAAATGCGGGCACTCAGTCACAACTTAGCGAGCGCATGGAACAGCTCGCCGCTTCATTAGAAGCTGCATTGAAAAATGTGAAGCCAGGAAAGCAATAAACACAGCATTGATTTACCCTGGGGTGTTCGTCAGCGGATTTATGTCCCTGAGCCGATAAGCAACATAACAGGGTTGGTATTGGGTAGCTATTGAGCAAGCTCGGCTTGTACCGAGAAGCCTGCGGTTACCATTACTGATCCGCCTTGAACCTGATGGTTCAAGGGCTACGATCCTCAACGGCATCCCGGGGTTCCCTCTATGACAGATTCTCGTACACACCTACGCCTGCAAATTCGTCAGCGTCGACAATCACTCTCAGCGTTTGAACAACAGACGGCCAGCCAACAACTTATCCATACCTTTTCCAGCTTACCGGAAGTGACTGCCGCGCAGCGTATTGCCCTGTATCTTGCCAATGATGGTGAGCTCAATACCCAACAACTGATCGAATGGCTTTGGCAGCAAGGTAAACAAGTGTATCTCCCTGTTTTGCACCCTTTCGCAAAAGGTCACTTGCTGTTTCTGCACTACCAAGCACACACACCAATGAACAAAAATCGCTATGGGATCGCAGAGCCTAAACTCGACCAACGTTTGATCTGCCCGGTTCGAGAGCTCGATATTATCGGTACTCCTTTGGTGGCGTTTGATCAATCAGGCCAACGTTTGGGAATGGGTGGCGGCTATTACGATCGCACTCTCGCACCTTGGTTTAAAACGCAGCAAGGCGCGATGCCGATTGGCCTTGCGCACGATTGCCAGCAAGTCGAGCAACTGCCCACTGCAAGCTGGGATATTCCGTTACGAAAAATCGTGACCCCCAGCAAGGTTTGGCAGTGGTAGTCGAATAATTGCCCAGTTTAGCTCAGCCTAAGTGATTACTTCTGCTTCCGGTTTGGGGTTATAATCGCGCCGCGCAACATACCCGCAAATCGATACTCAGGAGATAGGCATGACTCAAGATGAAATGAAAAAAGCCGCCGGTTGGGCTGCTCTGAAATACGTAGAAAAAGGCAGCATTGTCGGTGTTGGTACGGGCTCAACCGTTAATCACTTCATCGATGCTTTAGGCACTATCAAAGACGAAATCAAAGGCGCGGTTTCGAGCTCAATTGCTTCTACTGCGAAACTGGAAGCGCTCGGCATCCGTGTTTATGACTGTAACGATGTATCGGAGCTGGACATCTATGTCGATGGTGCTGATGAGATCAACCCAGAACGCGACATGATCAAAGGTGGCGGTGCAGCGCTGACGCGTGAAAAGATCGTCGCTGCGATTGCTAAGAAATTTGTGTGTATTGTCGATGGCACTAAAGCGGTCGATGTTCTAGGCAACTTCCCTCTGCCTGTTGAAGTGATCCCAATGGCGCGCTCTTATGTCGCGCGCGAACTGGTAAAACTCGGTGGCGATCCTGTGTATCGTGAAGGTGTGATCACCGATAACGGTAACGTTATTCTGGATGTCTACAACATGAAGATCACCCATCCCAAAGATCTCGAAAGCAAGATCAACGGCATCGCAGGGGTTGTGACCGTGGGTCTCTTTGCTCATCGAGGGGCTGATGTGGTCATCACTGGCACACCACAAGGTGCAAAAATCGAAGAGTAATATCGGGCATTTCTCCCCATATTCCGTTATTTGCTTACAAACGGCACCGCTGGGTGCCGTTTTTTATCCTTTTCTCTAAGAAAATTATGCCTTATTCCGTAATTTTCTTACCCAAAGCAAAAAAAGTTTGTTAATTTAGTGAGCAGAAGGCGCACAAGGAAAACGTTTGCTTTTCTAAATTACGACCAAAATTCGAACCATTCGAACCCAAGCGCCTGTTAGCCCACCTTCCCATAGTTTTAAGGACGATAAAATGGCCAAAGTTTCACTGGAAAAAGACAGAATTAAGATCCTCCTTCTTGAAGGACTTCACCCCTCTTCGGTGGAAGTTTTGCAAGCGGCCGGTTACAGCAATATCGAATACCATAAAGGCTCGCTGGAAGAAGCTGAGCTGATTGAAGCTATCAAAGATGTGCATTTTGTCGGGATCCGCTCACGCAGCAATCTGACCGAGAAAGTGATCAATGCGGCAGAGAAACTGGTGGCGATTGGCTGTTTCTGTATTGGAACTAACCAAGTCGACCTTAATGCCGCCGCTAAACGCGGTATTCCGGTGTTTAACGCACCATTTTCCAATACTCGCAGCGTGGCGGAACTGGTGCTCGGCGAAATTTTACTGTTACTGCGTGGCATTCCTGAGAAAAACGCGCTTGCTCACCGTGGGATCTGGAAGAAAAGTGCCGACAACTCTTATGAAGCGCGCGGCAAGCGTTTAGGCATCATTGGTTACGGCCATATCGGTACTCAGTTGGGGATCATTGCTGAAAACTTAGGGATGCACGTGTATTTCTATGACATTGAAAGCAAACTCTCGCTCGGTAACGCAACCCAAGTGCATACCTTAAGCGAGCTCCTCAATAAGTGTGATGTCATTTCACTGCATGTTCCGGAAACCGCTGGCACTAAAAATATGATGGGTGCGGAAGAGTTTGCGCGCATGAAACCGGGCGCTATCTTCATCAACGCGGCACGCGGTACTGTGGTCGACATCCCGGCTCTGTGCAATGCGCTCGAATCTGGTCATATTGCAGGGGCAGCGATTGACGTATTCCCAGAAGAACCGGCATCAAACAAAGAGCCGTTTGAATCGCCACTGATGAAGTTTGATAACGTGATTTTGACACCACACGTGGGGGGATCAACCCAAGAGGCACAAGAGAACATTGGCATTGAAGTGGCTGGCAAGCTGGCTAAGTACTCAGACAACGGCTCAACGCTCTCTAGTGTCAACTTCCCTGAAGTGTCACTGCCAGAGCATCGCAGCTGCTCTCGCTTACTGCATATTCACGCCAACCGTCCGGGCATTTTGACCCAAATTAACACCATCTTCGCCGAAGAAGGGATCAACATCGCGGCTCAATATCTGCAAACCACCGCAGAAATCGGCTATGTGGTCATCGATGTGGAAACGGCTCGCTCTGAAGAAGCGTTAACTAAGCTTAAAGCGATCGACGGCACGATTCGCGCCCGTATTCTGCACTGATTGATGGATGGGCTACATCGCTCACCCATCCTGAATATAAAAACCAGCCTTTCAGCTGGTTTTTATTTGTACTTTGTTTGTAATTATAAAGACTATACCCAAACGACTTGGAGTTGCAGGTAGGCGGTAAGAGAGTTC
>NZ_WPDC01000019.1:0-56696 GCF_035615595.1 Vibrio sp. R-1
AAAGTTCGACACTGAGCGTTGGGTGATTCTTTGTTTGCCATAAACCGTTGTTTGTCATAAACCAAGTGAGAAAATGTCAAAAGAGCTGGTCTTTAAATCTGTATTCTGGTCATCACTCTCTATTCTCGGGGTGGCATTTGCTATGCTGCTCTACGTGAGTTATCAAGACTACGTGAATCCTAAACACGTTTTTGGTTCTTGGATTGAAATCGGTGCACCGAATTACCAAACCGAAGTGCTGCGTTTTAATGAACAAGGTGTCTATCGCAATGATCGCTTGATCAGTACCAACTTTGAATTTGACGGAGCTGCCATCACCATTCGTACTGGCAATGGCATCTTCGTTTACGAGCTCTCAGGTACCTTTAACTCGCCACAATTGAAACGAACTCAACCGATCAACCCTGTGCAGCGTTTTATTCGCCAAGGGTTTGAACATACTGTCAGTGATCAGGGAAATAACGCCGCGCAGCTTAGACGCTCGGCGTTATCCGAACACTTCAACGAGAAATAGCCTCCCGTTTAACACTCCGTTGCGCGAGATAATCTCTCTTTCTCCCCCATTTCTTGCTCTCGCTGCGCCAAGTAGTACAAACCCATCATGGCTAAGCACAAAACAAAACAGAGCCCGTATAACCACTGTGCGTTGACATATTCGATCATCATACCTCCAGCCAGTGGAGCAATCGCAAAACCTAACGAATAAAGCGCTGCTGCACCAAAATAAGAGCCTCGTAAATGAGCGGGGGCTAAACGGTCAATCTGCACATTTAGCGTCGGAAATGCGATCACCTCCCCCATACTCAAGACAAAACAAGCCAAATACCAACCTAATGGAAAAGCTTCAGGGGTGAACATAAAACCGACTTGCGCAAGCCCCATCAAAGCCATTCCCAAGCGCGTACGTGTAAACAACGGCACGCTTTCCAACAGTTTCAATGTCGGAAACTGGAATAAAATAATGGTCATGGTATTGACCAATACTAACCCGGCCACCAACTGAGCCGCATCCGCAATCCCAGAGCGAACAATCACTTGCGGCAATGAGGACTCAACCTGACCATAAACAAACATCATCAGGAAGTTAGCCAGCATCATTTTAACGAACACATTGTCTTTACTGATCACTCGTAAAGTGGCAGAAAAATTGGGGAGAAGTGAACGATCAGGTTGTTGGAAACGTCCTTTACGCTCCAAAGTGGCGAGCAACCATAAACCAAACAGCAAATACGCTATGCCCGTGACGATAAACAGCACTTGCGGATGAGCAAGCGCAAGGGTAATTCCTATTAATGGGCCAATGGCTCCCCCAAGGTTAAGTAGGAAATAACGGACATTGAGCGCCAATTCACGATCTTTTTCATCGGGTAAGTTATCCCCAATCACCGCTTTGCCGGGCGCTTCAATCATAGGGCGCATTAATCCAGTTAAAACGATCATGATGAAAAATTGCCAGATTTGATTTGAAAGCCCGATGCCAGTGTAAGCAAACGTCGCGATCAGGGTACCGCTGACCATCACCCATTTGCGGCCAAACTTATCAGAAAGATACCCTGAATAGAGCCCCGTTAACGAGCCGACCAGTGCTGATGTTGCCAACATGGCACCCACTTCCGTCGCTGTCGCGTGATAATCTTGATACAGAAACACGACTAAAAATGGCCAAGCCATAAAAAAGCTGGTGCGCGCAAATAAAGTGCCAATAAGTACTGTCCAGACAGGAAAATTGAATCGACCCACCCTTTCCCACTGAAATAAACTCTCACTACTTTCTATGCCTTTTTCCTTACTTTTCCCCATATTTTCCCTTCCCTTAAGTACTGACATTGTTGGGCGATGGACATCACACTTTGTTTATTATTCCTTCAATATAAAGAGAAAAAATGGGCAAAGATAGCGGAATTTTACAAAGCAATAAGAACAGAAAAAAATATCACAATGACTCAATTAACCTCTTCCTAAACAGACAGTTATCAATTCTGAAGAAAAAGAAAAAAGCCGCAGGAACAGTATTATCCTACGGCTTTTTCATCGTTTATTCAGCGTTTAACACTTGATTGTATGTGGATCGCTAAATTTTCGTTTTTCTTTACAGCTTGAAGAAAGAGAGCTGCGCTTTTTGCTTCTCCGCAAGGTGCGAAAGCTCATTACTGGCGCTAGCACTCTGACTGATACCCGTCACGTTCTGATGTACGAGAGTCGACATGTTCGATACGTTACGATTGATGTCCTGCGTCACGTGAGATTGCTGCTCCGCCGCGGTGGCAACTTGGGCATTCGAATCATTAATATCCGAGACCGATTCTGTAATGCCGATTAAGGCGTCATTGGCTTTGGCCGTCAGCGCTTTATTTTGAGTCAACATATCCAAGCTTGTTTGCATGCTGTCGTTCGCCATTGTTGATTGAGTCTGTAACTCTTCAATAATCGCTTGGATCTCTTTCGTAGAGGCTTGCGTGCGCGCAGCCAGCATACGAACTTCATCGGCAACCACAGCAAAACCACGCCCAGATTCACCTGCACGAGCCGCTTCAATCGCCGCATTCAATGCCAGCAGGTTGGTTTGATCCGACACACCACGGATCACTTCAATCACGTTGCTGATCTGCTCAGATTGCTCTTTCAAACGCAGGACCACACGCGCAGCATCATTCAGAGCCAGCGCCATCTGTTCACTGGCTTGGCTGCTCTCTTTGAAAATCGCAAGGCCTGATTTTGCCAGCTCATCGGCTTCACGCGCTGTTGCATCCGCAGAAGAAGCATTATCGCTGACGTTATCTGCCGTGCTCGCGAGTTCATTCACCGCGGAAGCCACTTGCTCAATTTCCATCAGTTCCATCTGCGCATTGGATTCCGCTTGAGTCATCACCGCAGCAAGCTCTGTCGAAGCCGATGCCACCTCTTCACTAATACGGGTCAGTTGCTCAACAGTGGTGTACAGCTGTGTGACGGTGGTATTCACATCTTGGCTCAACTTGGCAATTTCATTTTCACCGTCAGCATCGGCTTTTACAGAGAGATCACCTTGCGCCAACTTACGCATCACCGATTGCAAGCTATTGATAGGAGCAACGATTTGCCCCGATAGCAGCCAAGCCGCCAGTACCGAGAGCATCAATACCGAGAGCACGGTGATCATCGCATTGCGCATCACAACCGCATTGCTTTGCGCACTCTGCTCCATAGACGTAGTCGCGTAGTGGTTCACTTTCTGAGACAAATCATTGATCGCACTGATCATACGATTCCCCGTCTCGCGGAAACTCTGGATGAAAACGTTCGCTTCTTCTCGCGTGGCTAAGCCTTGGTCTAAGCGATTAAACAGCGCAACCATCTTCTGTGATTCAGCCACGTAGATTTCAATAGACTGTTTCACCACAGGAACATCACGGCTAAATTGTGCATCTTGCTCTATTGAACTCAGAGCAGATTGCACTTCCGTCAAGCCCTCTCGTAGTTCAGCGATGAAGTTATTACGACGTTCAGCATCATAAATCGCATACACAGCGCTAATTCGCAGCGGATAAATCGTATCGTCGATTTGTGCGATGGTGTCTTTATAACGCACCAACGCATGAGTGTTATCCGCAATCGCTTGTTGCTCATGAGTTAAGTTGACCTTAGTGATCCACAGAGCGATCACCAAAGCAATCATAGTAAATAAAACAGGGAGTAGGACTTGTAGCCGAATGGACAAGTTTTTCAGCGAAAATGGCATGCTTAACCTCTTTAAACGCAATGCACGCATCCATGCAAATGGGAGTATTCCCAGCACAAAAAATCGCCAAAATATTAGATCTTAATCACAAATTTGTCTACATTAAATAGGGTTATTTTTCAGGTATTTATGAATAATTAAACGTCAAAAATACAAAACATGAGCCAAAATAATGACAAACGCTGCATAAATGACAATTTGTATTCTTATATGAAAAAGTATGAACACAACTTATTGTTGTGTTCATACTATGGGTAAAGAGAGAAGAGGCTTATTTACGTAATGCGTTGAGTTTGGCTTGAGCAAGACCAAATACGGTGTCCACCGGGTAGCTGCCATCATCAGTTGCGACGCCAGCCGGTTTGCCAGTGAAAATCTCGATCGCTTCGGTCACATGATCAATCGCCCAGATATGGAATTCACCTTTTTCCACCGCTTTCACAACATCAGCGCGCAGCATTAGGTTATGCATATTAGAGCGTGGAATGATCACCCCTTGGGTATCTTTGCGTCCTTTGATGGTACACACATCAAAGAAGCCTTCGATCTTCTCATTTAAGCCGCCAATCGGCTGCGATTCGCCAAACTGGTTCATGGATCCGGTAATCGCGATATCTTGTCGATTCGGTTGTTTCGAAAACGCAGAAACAATCGCACAGAATTCCGCCATGCTCGCACTGTCGCCATCCACCCCACCATAGGACTGCTCAAAGGTTATGGTAGTGGTCAACGGAATACGTGCGGTGCGCCCAAACACCGAACTGAGGTACGCCGACAAAATCATCACCCCTTTGGAGTGAATACTGCCACCAAGATCGACATTGCGTTCAATATCAATGATCTCTCCCTCACCGTATGACGTTGTGGCCGTGATTCGATTTGGCATACCAAACGCGTGATCGCTGGTTGCCAACACCGACAACGCATTCACTTGGCCTATGGCCACCCCTTCGGTTTGGATAAGCGTGGTGCCATTGACGAAGGTTTCCATCATGCTCTGTTGTAGGCGGTTCACGCGCAGTTCTTGGTTACGCAATGCCTCCTCAACATGGCTTTGACGGATCAAATTCGCATTGGCCTGTTTCGCCACATAGTTGGATTCACGCAGCAAATTGGCAATGTGGGCCGAGTGTAACGACAGTTTGGTTTGATCGCCCGTGGTGCGCGAACTATGCTCGATAATGCGCGCGATGGCTTTACGGTCGCAATGCAGCATATTGGCATCATGCACAATACTGGAAATAAAGCGCGCATAGTGCAGCTCTGAATCGGCATCACGCGGCATTTCATCAGCAAAGTCTGCTGTCACGCGAAACAGTTCACTGAATTCGGGATCATAATGTGCCAGCAATTCATAGGTACGATAGTCACCAAACAGGATAATTTTCACATCGAGTGGGATTGGCTCGGGATCGAGCGAAACTGTGCCAGTGAGTGTGACTTCTTTTTCCAATGAAGTGAAACTGAGCTGACGCGAACGCAGCGCACGCTTCAATCCATCCCACACATAAGGCTGTTCGAGTACTTTTACCGCATCCATGAGCAGCACACCACCATTGGCTTTGTGCAAACTGCCGGGACGGATCAGAGAGAAATCGGTAAACACCGTGCCTTTGTAGGTCGCAGTTTCAATGTAGCCAAATAGAGAGTGGTAGTTTGGGCTCTCCTCAACCACGATGGGAAACTCTTCAGCATTGCGACTAACCAGCACGTTCACTTTATAACGGCGTGGCATTTTCTTATCCAAAGACGCATTCGCAAGCTCACCTTGGTCACCGCCTTCATCAAGAAAAATCTCGACATTTTCCACAATATCTTTTTGCAGCTCGGTCAAATACGCCTTGATTTCTGGGTACTTACTGTAATCAAGCTTCAGTTTTTTAATAAAGTGGGCAATCACATCTAAAGTGACTTCATCATTCAGTTTTTTGATTTTCTCGCTGTATGACTCTTCCCATTCGGTCAACTGGCGCACCATATTGCGCAAACTGACTTCCAACTCATCAATCGTATTACTGAACTGCTCTTGCTCACGTTTAGAGAGCGCATCAAACGTCTCTTCCGTGTGCATCTCCTCACCGTTTAGAGCGACAAATTGATACTCCCCTTGAGGAGTCAAGGTTAAACTCACTCCCCGCTCTTTTGCGGTGCGAGTGATGCTTTCCAGTTCACTTTCTTGCTTTTGTGCAAGCTGGTTTTTTAACTTTTCAGCACGGCTGAAGTAGATTTCATTATCGAATGCCAATGGGATAGCCGTGACCAGTTTGGTCATCAGTTTTTCAATATCTTGACGAAACTGAATGCCTATCCCGCAGGGTAATTTCAGCACTTTAGGTACGCGCACATCCTCAAAATTCGCCACATAACACCAGTCATACAGTTTATTGACATCGTGTTGATGGCGGCTGAGATAACGCAAAATCATGGTACGCTTGCCTAGCCCATTGCGGCCAATCGCGTAGATGTTGTATCCCTTCTCTTTGATTGACATCGCAAACTCGACCGCCTTCTGCGCTCGCTCTTGTCCAACGATCTCATCGATCGGTGCAAGTTCTTTGGTTGACTTACACTCTAGCTTTTCCAGTTTTGCGACTTGGTAGAGCTGCTCAAAACTCAGATGCTGAATCGCCATGGCTCCACTCCTTCCTTCGGGACTCTTTACTTCATATGTAGCTCAAGTGTAGAGATAAATCATTGTCTTTTTAGTGACTTATTCCTAATTCAAGACCAAGCGGACAAATAATAGCCAAAATCCACCAAACACAAAACGGTAATTATTTGCATTTGAGAATAAATTGCATTTAAATATCCCTTTCTTGGCGGGGAGAATGGACCATGGAATTACAGCAGTGTTGGAACAGTTTTTTGCAGGCTGAACAGTTACTCAAGCAAGGACACTGGTCACAAGCCCATTACTTGTTAGAAGATGTTCTACACTACATGCCGCAACATATTCACAGTGCCGCACATGATGAGCAGACGAAACCATGCCAGATGGCATGTTTGATCACTGGTCTGCGTGATGCCGCTATTGCGCAGTCTGAAATTTTCAACAACATCGGCCAGTATCAACGCGCGTTTGATGCCCTCAATCAAGCCTATGCTCTGTTGCAATTTCTATCGATTGAAGAAATTGACTTGATGCGCCGCCTTAATACCACCCTATGCCAAGTGAGCGAATATCTGCTGCGCCATATCAATGCCTTTTGCTACGCGCAGCGCAGTGCCGAATGGCAGTTGGAATATCAACAAGTGGAGAAAGCACACTTCTACTTTAACCAGTTAAGAAGCAGCATGGCTTTACCCACCGCATCTCCCGTGATGAATTGAATCGTGATGAATTGAATAAGGAAATACAATGTCACCCAATCCACTTTTGCAAGTTCGTAATTTAAGCGTGAGCTTTACCACCAATGATGGTGTTGTCGATGCGGTGAAAAACGTCAGCTTTGACATTCGCCCCGGAGAAACCCTTGCGATTGTCGGTGAGTCCGGCAGTGGTAAATCGGTTTCGACCAACGCCTTGATGCAACTGCTGCCTAAAAACGCGTGGATCCATCCAGAATCGAGCATCATGTTTGAAGGTGAAGAGCTGCTCAATAAAACGGACACGCAGATGCGCCGCATCCGTGGGGATCGGATTGGCATGATCTTCCAAGAGCCGATGACCTCGCTCAATCCCTATATGCGTGTTGGCGTTCAAGTTGCTGAAGCCATTCGTTGTCACCGTAATGTCAGCCAGAATCAAGCGAAACAGCGAGTCTTGGAGCTGTTTCAGCTCGTTCATCTGCCCGACCCAAAAGGCGCTTACCAAAAATTCCCGCATGAGTTTTCCGGCGGTCAGTTACAGCGCATTATGATTGCGATGGCACTGATCAATGAGCCGGATATTTTGATCGCAGATGAACCGACCACGGCGCTCGATGTCACAGTTCAAGCCGAAGTGCTCCGACTCATCAAAGAGATCCAAGCCAATATGGGCATGGCGATTTTGTTTATCACCCACGATTTAGGTGTGGTGAAATTTGTTGCCGACCGCGTGCTGGTAATGTGTAAAGGGGATGTGGTAGAGCAAGGCTCTACTGAACAGCTTTTCCAGCAACCTGAGCATGATTACACACGCATGCTGATTAACTCGATACCCAAAGGCAGTAAAGACCCAGTAGCGCTGGATGCGCCCCCTTTGCTGAAAGCCGAGGACATCCGCGTGAAGTTTTTGGTCAAACCGCACTTTATCAGCAGACATAACCAATACTTTGAAGCAGTGAAAGGGATTTCTCTTGAACTCAAGCAAGGTGAAACCCTCGGTATCGTAGGCGAATCTGGCAGCGGAAAATCCACATTAGGGCGAGCTTTGATTGGTTTACTGCCTTCCACGGGTCAGATTGCCTTCAAAGGGCAAGACTTTCGCGCTTTGAGCGAGAAACAGCGCTTAGCCCTGAAGAAAGACATTCAGATGGTGTTTCAAGACCCTTATGGCTCGCTTTCTCCACGTATGACCGTTGGCGAAATCATCACTGAAGGGCTTTTGGTTCACCAACCTCACATCAGTAAGTTGGAACGTATGCAACGGGCGAGACGAGCGCTCGAAGAAGTGCGATTAGATCCGAATTCGATTAATCGTTACCCACATGAGTTCTCCGGCGGTCAACGTCAGCGGATTGCGATTGCTCGGGCGCTAATTCTGGAACCTTCCTTTATTTTATTGGATGAGCCCACTTCAGCGCTGGATCGCTCCGTACAACTGACGGTCATTGAACTGCTAAAAGAGATTCAAAAACGACGCAACATCGGCTATCTGTTCATCAGCCACGATCTTGCCGTGGTAAAAGCGTTATCGGATCGCGTGCTGGTGATGCAAAAAGGGCAAGTGATGGAGCAAGGCAGTGCGGAATCCATCTTCCATAATCCACAACATGAATACACCAAGAAACTGATCGCTGCCTCTTTCGACATTCTGGAAGAAAATGCAGCATGATTCATATTAACTTCACGAATGACGTCTACACTTATTAGTGAATGAAGATTATACTGATTTCACCATGGCATAGCTGCCTTTTCGGTTTGGCCGCCGACAACAAAAACTCGCTCAAGTTGAGCGAGTTTTTTATTCTTTGTTGCTGCAGTTAAACAGAGATAAGGCGCTATTTGATGCCGTAATCGGCTAACAGTTTATCAAATGTGCCATTGGCTTTAATTTCCGCTAACCCTTTATTAAACGCAGCCACCAGCTCTTCTGAGCGTGGATTGGCTTTACCGGAAGTTACATGCAGTGGGTTTTCCGAAATCGCTTGGTTGGTGAAGGCAAAATCCGCCAAATTCATACCAGCTTCGGTAATGATCGATTTGGCCACCAGCTCATCTTCGACAGCAAGATCAATCCGTCCAGCTTGCAGTTTCTGTAAATTTTGTTTGAGGTCAGTAGATTCTGGACGGAAAAACGAGGGATCATTCATAAACTCATCGCCATACCCATAACCACGAACAATCCCAACTTTCTTACCGTTTAAACTGGCCAGTCCAGCAAATTCAAAGTTATCTCCGGCTTTCTTAATAAACTTCACTTGGTTAGTCAGATAGTTATCGGAGTAAGTGAGATAGGCAGTTCTCTCTTGGGTAAACCATGTCGCGGGTAGAATATCGATTTTCCCTTCTTTAACATCATTCAGCGCCCGCGACCAAGGCATGATAGTAAACTCCACCGTATAGCCTTGAGTAGCAAACGCGGCGGTCACAATATCCACCGAAAGCCCTTTTTGCTGCGCATTTTCCATCACAAAAGGTGGCCATGGATCTTGCGCTGCAGTAATGGTTTGAGCCCAAGCGGAAAAACTACACAATACAACACTGATTAAAGTAGCAATGGATTTCATCATAAACACTCCCGTTATTGACCTAAGTTCTAAACTTCGCCATGTGTTCGGCAATTAATGCGCTGATTGCGCTGACTCGTTTTGTTCCTTCCGCGTTTTGAGCAGCGCGGTCATAAACACTGTTGGCCGCCTCTGAGGCTTCAACAATTGCAAGGCTAATCTCTTCAATTGCGGTTCTCTGCTCTGCGGCTGATTGATGGATTTGATCGCTTCGTTCAGAAATCATTTCCACTGACGATTTCACATTTCGAATCGATGACTGCGAATGGCTAACCTTCTCTGCTGTTTTTTCCAGTAGTCCGGTCATCCGCGTTAACTCTTCTTCCACCGTATTAGTTGCACGGTTCAAATTGGTGATATTGGCTTTAATTTGCTCTGTGGATTGGCTGGTCTTCACGGCTAGATTTCGCACTTCGTCGGCAACCACCGCAAATCCGCGCCCCTGTTCACCAGCACGTGCTGCCTCAATCGCCGCGTTTAACGCCAGTAAGTTCGTCTGCTCTGAAATATCATTAATCACATTCAGTACTGTGGTGATTTTCTCCCCTTCAATCAGCAGTTTGCTCATCTCTTGATTGACTCGTACCATTTCATTACACATGTTGGAGATATCGGACGTCGCTGAACCAATTTCATGGACAACATTATCGGTTAACCTTGTCGCATTCAGAGCTTGTTCAGCCGTTTCATTCACAGTTTGTGCGACGGTTGCGACCGAGTGGTTCAGTTCTGTGGCGGCTGCAGCGATGGTTTCCAACTGATGTTTTTGCTGGTCAATTTGTGCAACGTTTTCTTCCGCCTTTTCTCGGCTTTGCTGGGCTTGTAAGCGCAGTTCAGAAGAAGCATCATTCACCTCCACGACTATGGTGCGCAGCGTGGTCGTGAACTGATTAATGCCTTGAGTCACAGCTTGAAATTCTTTGTATTTAGGAACGGGTAACTGATGGGTGAGATCTGCATCCCCACTGGATAGAGTACGGGTTTTATCACCCAACTCATTCAGTGGTTTCAACACTGAAAAGTTCAGGATAATAAACAGCATACAAGGGATAAGAATCGCTAAAATCAATACTTTGAGCAGATTAAAAGACACATACTCAGCCAATTGCTGATGCATAAACTCATCGGAATAGCGAATTTCAATCGAGCCGAGCGGGTTCTTCTTACCATATTCAACAAACTCTAACTCTCCGCTCACAGAAGCTAACTCGGCCAATGCGCCTTCGTTTTCTACTGCGATCGTTTTGCGTAATCCTTTATCGTCTGTTGCCTGATCTAGGGTCAGATACAAAATGGCCTTACCCGTAGTATCGGTAATTTTGATCGACGAGATTTCCGGCGTTTTCAACTCCGCGCTGATCGCCGACTTCACTGTCACTAAGTCAAAATCCCATAGCGGTTTAGGCAAATTGACTTGCAACCGCGTTAAGGTGTTACTGACCGTCAAATTAAGATCGTTAGTAAAAGTATTGAGCGCTTTTTTGTACTCAAATACCGTTAATGCCAGCAAAACCGCACACACCGCAAACACAATCTGCACAATTGAGGCGACTTTAATACTTCTAAACATGTGACCTCCATTAAACCAGAAGGCTCAAGAGAAACCCTCTTCACCAGCACGCACTTCACAGGCAAGTAAAGTGGCATGGTAGGTTCCTATTCTCCCAAGTTATTTTTCCCAATCTGACATTGTGATTCTGCTACTTTGACAGGTAGCTATTCATAATTTTTTCGATGTCGATCTTTTTCAAACCTTCATTAACGATGGCTTGCCATTTCTGACCCTGTGCGTCGTTGCGAAATGCGATGTGCAGATCTTTTTCAACCAATAACTGCTTATTCATCTGTAGCTGGTCTTTATCTGCCGCCAAGCTGGGATCATTATTCTTAAGGTAGTTAAATACGTTGCTATCAATGACCGCGAGAGGCACGCGGCCTTTGGCCACTTTCTGTAAGTTTTGAACATCGCTGTTGACCGCAGAAGAGAGTAATTTCCCTTGGGCGATCATTGAATCAAGTTCAGGGGTATTGATGTAGTCACGAACGACACCAATGGTGTGCGGCTTGAGATCCTCAAGCACGGACCATTGAATAGGATTGGCCACATTTTCCGCAAAACCTAATGGGCCTTTGCCGATAGAATCGGAGAACAATAAGCTGTTGTCTTCAAAAAAGTACTCTGGGAAATAACCGGAATACTTGGCATCACCTTTAGCCAAATGAACTGCACGTGACCAAGGATAGAACTCAACCACCAACTCATGGCCCATCGCTTCAACGGCCGCTTTAACCACCGCAATCGACGCGCCTTTTTCAGCCAACCCTTCACCTGAGTAGGGCGGCCAATCTAGCGAGGTCAGTATCAGGGTATCAGCCTTAACAGAAAAAGCCGCCGATAATGATAAAAGCGGAATCCAAAGCCATTTGCTTAGTCCATGACGCATTTGAGGCATCCTTCATTCGTTCACACATTATTCAAAAGAATAGACTTAGGATTGAAAATATGCGCAATTTGTCACCACGCCTTTTTTGCAACAAATGCCCAAGAAGTGATTATCCTCATAGGAAATGGCCTTGATGAGTGAGTCTTTTATCTTTTAAAAATAATGTGATATCGCTAAATAACGGGCACGTATGTGCTCAATCAACAAACGCACTTTGTTGGGGGGTTGGCGAGTGAATGGATAAACTGCGTAGATACCAAGCTTTTTACCGACCTGTTCCGGAAACACATCCACCAATTCACCATTACGAAAATCGTGATACACCAAACAGCGCGGTACATAAGCAATGCCATGCCCTCCAAGCGCGGCTTTACGCAGTGCGGTGGCATTATCGGTCGAAAAGGTGCCGGATACTTTGACTATGTAGTTGCCTTTTGCCCCTTTAAATTCCCAATCGGTCGCCCCCGTGGTTTGATAGGCGTATTGCAAGCAGTTGTGTTTGGCTAAATCTTCTGGCTTGAGCGGCTTACCATTGCGGGCAATGTAAGCAGGAGACGCGCACACTACCCACTGCGAGTCCAAAATATGCCGGGCAATTAAGCTCGAATCTTCCAAATAACCGGTGCGGATCACCAAGTCATAGCCGCCTTCAACAAGATCTACGAAGCGATTATCCAGCGACATATCCACCGTCAGCCCCGGATGCAGGTTACAAAACTCAGCGACCGCATCAGCCAAAATCAAGTCACCCGAGATGGTCGGCACCGACATTTTGATGTGACCGCTGACGTTTTCGCCAAATCCCACCACCGCATCCAGCGCTTCTTGAGTGGCTTGCTTCACATTTTTAGCACCGTGCAACAATGCCTTGCCTGCCTCAGTCAAGGTCAATTTACGCGTTGTTCGATACAATAGCTGCACGCCAAGTTCTTCTTCCAATCGCGCCAATCTTTTGCTAACCACCGAATTTGTAAGGCCATTTTGCTCTGCAACCTTACTGAAACTCCCCAATTCAATCACTTGATAAAACAAAATTAAGTCATCGGCACGCATCTGATTTTGTTATTTTTGGAAATAATGAATTTCATTATTTCCCTATATCCACAAAAAATAAAGCAGTAAATTCACGACAAATTAACAACCCCATCACAACTATAAAAAATCAACAACCGAACTCTTACTGGTTAGCCGTACCCTACATTCTGTGCGCGTTAGCTCATCCCGATTGATGGAGAGTTCAAGGACGAGGAAGTACTCCATGAATGAAACACTGCTCGCGCTGGTGGCCTTTTCACCCATAGTGGTGGCCGCTATTTTACTGGTCGGCCTCAACTGGCCAGCCAAGAAAGCCATGCCTGTGGCTTTCGCCCTTACCGTTGCGATTGCCCTGATATTTTGGGATATGTCGGCTAACCGCGTGATCGCCTCCGTATTGCAAGGTTTGGGCATCACGGTCTCTGTGTTGTGGATTGTGTTTGGTGCGATTTTCCTGCTCAACACGCTCAAATACACAGGTGCGATTACCACGATTCGTAACGGCTTTACCAACATTTCACCGGATCGCCGCGTGCAGGCCATCATCATCGCTTGGTGTTTTGGCTCCTTTATTGAAGGGGCTTCTGGCTTCGGAACGCCTGCGGCGATTGCCGCCCCACTGCTGGTTGCGATTGGTTTCCCTGCCCTTGCTGCCGTGTTAATGGGCATGATGATCCAATCGACTCCGGTTTCATTTGGCGCCGTTGGTACGCCAATCATTGTTGGCGTCAACAAAGGTCTGGACACCCACAACATCACGGAAGCGCTGATTGCCAACGGTTCAAACTGGGATGTGTATCTGCAGCAAATCACCACCAGTGTGGCGCTGATCCACGCCTCAGTCGGCACACTGATGCCCATTTTGATGGCGATGATGTTGACCCGTTTCTTCGGTAAGAATCGTAGCTGGACGGAAGGTTTGGACATTCTACCTTTCGCGATTTTTTCAGGCCTTGCCTTTACTGTTCCTTACGCGCTGACCGGCGTGTTCCTCGGCCCTGAGTTTCCTTCACTCATGGGCGGTCTCGTTGGCCTTGCGATTGTGGTAACGGCAGCGAAAAAAGGCTTCTTGGTACCCAAAACCCAATGGGATTTTCGTCCTGAAAACGAATGGCCTGCGGAATGGTTAGGCTCGCTGAAAATGGATCTGGATGACGTCAAAGCCAAGCCGATGAGTCTTGCTCTCGCATGGGCACCTTATGTGCTGCTCGCGGTGATTCTCGTCGCTAGCCGTGTGAGTGCGGATTTCAAAGCGTTGCTACTGGGTATCAAGGTTTCCTTTAGCAATATTTTAGGTGAAACCGGCATCAGCACTGCCATTGAGCCGCTTTATCTACCTGGTGGCATTCTGGTGTTTGTGGCCTTGATTGCGGTTCTCACTCAAGCTCGCAGCTTAGCACCGATGGGCAAAGCGTTTGGTGAATCCACCAAAACCTTGATTGGTGCGGGCTTTGTACTGGTGTTTACCATTCCAATGGTGCGGATTTTCATTAACTCTGGAGTTAACGGCGCAGATTTAGCCAGTATGCCCGTGACGACCGCCAACTTTGCAGCAGGTTTAGTGGGTGACGCTTTCCCAATGCTGAGTGCAACCGTTGGTGCACTGGGCGCTTTCATTGCCGGTTCTAACACAGTGTCCAACATGATGTTCAGCCAATTCCAATTTGAAGTGGCACAAACGCTGACCATCTCGAGCGTAGTGATCATCGCCCTGCAAGCCGTTGGTGCAGCCGCCGGTAACATGATTGCTATCCACAACGTGGTCGCAGCATCCGCGACGGTTGGCCTGCTGGGTCGTGAAGGTGCGACACTGCGCAAAACCGTTTTGCCAACCCTCTACTATCTTGTTTTGACCGGCATCATCGGCATGACCGTGATTTACGGCTTCAACATGACCGATGCTTTAATGAACCGCTAAAACTTTAATCAGTACCGAGAGCGAGCGTCTCGCTCTCATTGCTCAAACTCACCTTGCACCTCGTGTATGGGCTTGAGCAAAAAAGAAACATTCACAGAATAGGCCCAGAATAGGATTGCATTATGATCATTTCCGCTTCGACCGATTACCGCGCGGCAGCCAAAGCCAAACTCCCGCCCTTTTTGTTCCACTACATCGATGGCGGCTCGTATGGAGAACACACGCTCAGACGCAACAGCGATGATCTGGCCGACATTGCCCTGCGCCAGCGCGTGCTGAATGATATGTCGGAGCTGAGTTTAGAAACCGAGCTGTTTGGCGAAAAAATGGCGCTGCCGATCGCCCTTTCTCCTGTGGGTTTAACCGGTATGTACGCCCGCCGTGGCGAAGTGCAAGCCGCGCAAGCCGCAGAAGCGAAAGGTATTCCTTTTACTCTTTCCACGGTTTCGGTCTGTCCCATTGAAGAAGTGGCTCCTTCGATTCATCGTCCAATCTGGTTCCAGCTTTACGTTTTAAAAGATCGCGGCTTTATGAAAAACGTATTGGAGCGTGCCAAAGCCGCTGGCGTAAAAAATCTCGTGTTCACCGTCGATATGCCAGTACCGGGCGCGCGTTACCGCGATATGCATTCTGGCATGAGCGGCCCTAACGCTGCGATGCGCCGTGTATTGCAAGCCATGGCACACCCGAGCTGGGCTTGGGATGTGGGTTTGCTTGGTAAGCCGCATGATTTGGGCAACATCTCCAAATATCGTGGCTCACCGACCAAATTGGAAGACTACATCGGCTGGCTGGGCGCGAACTTTGACCCTTCCATTTCATGGAAAGACTTAGAGTGGATCCGTGATTTCTGGGACGGCCCAATGATCATCAAAGGCATTTTGGATACGGAAGATGCGAGAGACGCGGTGCGTTTCGGCGCAGACGGCATTGTGGTGTCTAACCACGGGGGCCGTCAGTTAGATGGCGTGCTTTCTACCGTGCAAGCGCTGCCCGCGATTGCCGATGCGGTGAAAGGCGACCTGAAGATTCTGGTCGATTCGGGTATCCGCACCGGTCTAGACGTGGTACGCATGTTGGCACTCGGCGCAGATTGCACCATGCTCGGCCGCTCGTTTATTTACGCTCTGGCAGCTCAAGGGCGCGCTGGGGTAGAAAATCTGCTCGACCTGTATGAAAAAGAGATGCGGGTTGCCATGACGCTGACTGGCGCAAAGAGCATTGCCGAACTGTCACGCGATTCATTAGTCAAAAGATAATAAAAATATCCCCTAACCTTAAACGACTTGGAGTTGCAGCCCACCCCTGCAACTTCAAGTAAAAAGTGAATTGAGGGAACACACGAGGAAGCACAATATGACCCCACCGATCGCCGATCGTCTCTATCAGCAGCTCGAACAGATTTTAGCGAGCCGAATTGATCCGCAGCGCATTATTACTCAAGAAGCGAAACGGCTCGCCTATGGTACCGATGCCAGCTTTTATCGGTTGATCCCAAAAATCGTGTTACGCCTCAAATCACTCGATGAAGTGATTTTTGCTATTCAGAGTTGTGGCCAACTGGGTATCCATTTTACCTTTCGCGCGGCAGGCACCAGCTTATCGGGTCAAGCGGTTTCCGACTCGGTACTGATCACCTTAACCGACGATTGGCGCGGGCATGAAGTGCAAAACCAAGGCTTGAAAATTCGCCTGCAACCGGGGGTGATTGGCGCCGATGCCAACAAGTACCTTGCCCCGTTTCAGCGCAAAATCGGCCCCGATCCCGCCTCCATCAACACCTGTAAAATCGGTGGCATTGCCGCCAATAACGCCAGCGGCATGTGCTGCGGTACGGCGCAAAACTCGTATCGCACTGTTGATGGCATGCAAATTGTGTTTGCCGATGGTTATGTGCTCGATACACGCGATCCAGAGAGCGTGGCTCGTTTTAAACAAGAGCGAGCCGACTTGGTGGAAGGCATTCACGCGCTGTGCCAAGAGACCCTTGCCAATTCTGAACTCACCGAACGCATTCGCCACAAATACCGCCTAAAAAACACCACAGGTTATGCGCTGAACGCCTTGGTTGATTTCTCTGACCCAATCGAAGTGCTGACCCATTTGATGATTGGCTCAGAAGGCACACTCGGCTTTATCGCCGACATCACCTATCACACCGTGATTGAACACGCACACAAAGCCTCTGCGCTACTGGTGTTTGCCGATATTGAACAAGCCAGCCAAGCCGTGACCACGCTTTCCAAAACGCCAGTGGCAGCGGTAGAAATGATGGATGGACGCGCGCTGCGTTCGGTGGCCGACAAAAAAGGCATGCCCGAATTTATCGCCAAGCTCGATTTAGAAGCCGCGGCGCTGCTGGTTGAATCCCACGCCAGTGACGCGCAAACCTTACACGCTCAGTGTGAGCAAGTGATGAGCGCGCTGCAAAGCTACCACATTATTGAATCGGTTCCGTTTACTTCCGAGAGCAAAACCGTGGCGACCTTATGGGGTATTCGTAAAGGCATGTTCCCTGCGGTGGGGGCTGTACGCGAAGTGGGCACTACGGTCATCATTGAAGATGTGGCCTTTCCGGTAGAAAACCTCGCAGCGGGCGTGCGCGATCTGCAAGCTCTGTTTGACAAATACCACTACAGCGAAGCGATCATCTTTGGTCACGCCCTTGAAGGCAACCTGCACTTTGTGTTCACTCAAGGCTTTGATAAAAAAAGTGAAATCGAACGTTACGGCGCGTTTATGGACGATGTGGCCGAACTGGTCGCCGTAAAATACCAAGGTTCACTGAAAGCGGAACACGGTACAGGGCGCAACATGGCCCCTTACGTTGAGCTGGAATGGGGTAAAGAAGGCTACGCCTTGATGCAGAAAATCAAAGCACTCTTTGACCCAAAACGCCTACTCAACCCCGGCGTTATCATCAACGAAGATAAGCATTCGCACATCAGTAACCTCAAACCCATGCCTGCGGCCGATAACTTGGTGGATCGCTGTATCGAATGTGGTTTCTGTGAGCCCGTCTGCCCATCACGCACCCTCACGTTATCACCACGCCAACGCATTGTGTTGTATCGCGAATTGCAACGCCGCCGTACAGCGGGTGAAAACGTGGCTTCTAGCGAGCTAGAGCAAGTGTTTGAATACCAAGGGTTAGACACCTGCGCCGCAACTGGATTGTGCGCCGAACGTTGCCCCGTCGGCATCAATACCGGCGATCTGGTCAAAAAACTGCGCACCGCCAAATACCAAAAATTCACCCCGATTGCGCGTTGGACAGCAGAGCACTTTAGCGCGACCACCACGCTCGCTCGCACAGGATTAAAAGCTAACCAACTGGCGACCAAAGTGCTTGGAGAAAAATCGGTGGATTCCATGGTTAATGGGCTGCGCCGGATCAGCAAAGGCAAAACCCCTTTGTGGATGCCGGAAATGCCGCAAGCAAACACTCACTCGCTGGAACTCGCTGTCGAAAATCTGCCGCGCAGTGACAAAAAAGTGGTTTACCTTCCCTCATGTGCCAGCCGCAATATGGGTCAACAAGCAAGCGCGACCGATCAACGCCCACTGACGGAAGTCACCCTCTCCCTGCTCAATAAAGCTGGTTTTGAGGTTATTTTGCCTGCAGAGCTCAGCAGCCAGTGCTGTGGTATGCCTTATGACAGCAAAGGGATGACTGAGATTGCGCAGAGCAAAGCCCAGCAGCTCGAACACGCTTTATGGCAAGCTAGCCAAGAAGGGCGTTATCCGATCTTGATGGACACCAGCCCGTGCGCCAAACGCAGCATTGAGCAATTCACCAAACCGATGGAAATTCTGGAGCCAACGGGGTTGGTAAGTCGTTACTTACTGGATCACCTCACACTCGCGCCGAAGCAAGAAACCATCATGCTGCATATCACTTGTAGCTCGCGCCGCCTTGGCTTAGAAGGCGATATGCTGAAACTGGCCAAAGCCTGCGCCAGTGAGGTGATTGTGCCTGAGCACATTCAGTGCTGTGGTTGGGCGGGTGACAAAGGCTTTACTACGCCAGAGCTCAATGCCGCTGCCGTCCATTCGCTCAAAGAGCAAGTGCCGGCGCACTGCAGCCGTGGGTTTAGTAATAGCCGCACGTGTGAAATCGGCTTATCACACCACAGCGGCATTCCTTATCAATCCATCTTGTATCTGGTGGATGAAGTCGCGAGACCAAGGTTGGCAACGCAAGAGAGTACAGAGCAGCCAAGCGAGTACGCATAAAAAATACTTTTCCAAGCCGATCAATTTGGGAAAAGAGAAGGGGCGCTTGCGCCCCTTCTCAAAATGCCCTTATCAAAATAGAAATTAGAATAAACGGCGCTTTAAGCCTGTGCGTTCAAGGATCCGGGTAGAGATCTCCTCCACCGACAAGGAGGACGTATTGATGTATGGAATGGCTTCACGGCGAAACAGCGCTTCAACCGTCGCTAATTCCTGTAAACACTGCTGGTTGCTGGCGTATTCGCTGCCTGCCAAACGGTTTTCGCGAATTTCAGTCAAACGCTCCGCATTGATGGTAAGACCAAACAGTTTATGACGATGAAACTCAAACTCAGGCAACAGGCGCATCGCATGCATATCTTCGGCGATAAAGGGGTAGTTCACCACGCGCAGGCCAAACTGCATCGCCATGTACAAACTGGTGGGCGTTTTTCCGCTGCGCGATACGCCAAGCAAAATGATGTCTGCGCGATCGAGGTCTTTAAGCGAAACGCCATCATCATGTGCCAAGGTGTATTCAATGGCAGCGATCCGGTCAAAATAGGTGTCCGAGTCCTTGCCAACACTGCGCGAGCGTTGCAACTTAGGCGCGGGCTCCATCTCAATATCCAGACTCACCCGCTGCACTATGCTCTCCAACACATCGTAAAAATGCGCGGGCGCTTGCAGCAAACGGGTACGCATTTCGGGGATCACCATGGAGAAAAACACCAAAGGTTTTACCCCGTGCAATTGATAAGAACGTTGGATCTGCTTGAGCAGTTCACTCAATTTTTCGTCACTTTCCACAAACGGAAAGGTTTTTTCATTGGGTTGCACAGCAAACTGACCCAGTACAACGTGCCCCAACGTTTCACAAGTGATGGCCGTTCCGTCAGAAACATAGAACACATCACGGCGTTGCGATTCCATTTGCATCTTCTATTTAATCTTTCAAAAATTTTTGATTAGGATAAGCACCATAATACGCATAACAAAACCCGGCATTCCAGCGCCTCTCCCACAGCTTTGAAAATTCCTTCGCGAATTTTTTTGCCAAGAGAAGCAAACGATTGCCAACCCTACAAGCTGCAATGTTTCTGGAGAAAGACATGCAAAAGAACACCCTCTGGTTTGATAGCCTATCCATGCAAGATGTGGATAAAGTCGGCGGGAAAAATGCCTCGCTCGGCGAAATGGTTTCTAACCTTGCCAACGCTGGCGTTTCCGTGCCCAATGGCTTTGCCACCACCGCGTATGCCTTCAACCAATTCCTCGATTTTGAAGGACTCGATGAACGTATTCACCAATTGCTCGACGAGTTGGATGTTGACGATGTCGACGCGCTGCGTAAAACCGGTGCCACGATTCGTCAATGGATTTTACAAGCCCCCTTCCCAGCCGAGCTGGAACAAGAGATCCGTACCAATTACAACCAACTGATTGATGGCAACAGCGAATTGTCGGTTGCGGTGCGCTCATCCGCCACTGCAGAGGACTTGCCTGATGCCTCGTTTGCGGGTCAGCAAGAGACGTTTCTTAACGTCAAAGGCATTGATGCGGTACTGGAAGCAACCAAGCATGTGTACGCTTCGTTGTTTAACGATCGCGCTATTTCTTATCGTGTTCACCAAGGTTTCGACCATCGCGGTATCGCACTCTCAGCAGGCATTCAGCGCATGGTACGTTCGGATAAAGCTTCCTCTGGCGTGATGTTTACGCTCGATACCGAATCTGGCTTCGACAAAGTAGTGTTTATCACTGCGGCTTGGGGCTTAGGTGAAATGGTGGTACAAGGCGCAGTTAACCCAGATGAGTTTTACGTGCACAAGCCGCTGCTCGAAGCGGGCTATCCTGCGATTGTCAAAAAAACGTTTGGCTCCAAGCTGAGCAAAATGATCTACGCCAACAGCCAAGTGATTGGCAAGCAAGTGGAAGTCGTCGATACCTCCGCACACGAGCGTAACCAGTTTTCACTGACTGATGCCGAAATCCAAGAGCTGGCTAAACAAGCGTTGATCATTGAAAAACACTACCAACGTCCGATGGATATTGAGTGGGCGAAAGATGGCATCGACGGTAAGCTCTACATAGTTCAAGCTCGCCCAGAAACCGTCTGTTCACAGAGCGAACAGAACGTGATTGAGCGTTATGAGCTGAGCCATAAGGCGTCTGTGCTACTCGAAGGCCGCGCGATTGGTCAGCGCATCGGCAGCGGTACCGTGCGTTTGGTCGATTCTCTGGATCAAATGTCGCTCGTGCAGCAAGGCGATGTGCTCGTCACCGATATGACGGACCCCGATTGGGAACCAGTGATGAAGAAAGCAGCCGCGATTGTTACTAACCGTGGCGGACGGACTTGTCACGCAGCGATCATCGCTCGTGAATTGGGAATTCCTGCGATTGTCGGTTGTGGTGATGCGACTCGTCGCCTGAGCGATGGCGCGCAAGTCACCGTTTCCTGCGCAGAAGGGGAAACCGGTTATGTGTACGCCGGTCAGTTGGATTTCGCGGTGCGCCGCTCTTCAGTAGATGAGCTGCCGATGCTGCCCACCAAAGTGATGATGAACGTGGGTAATCCCGATCGCGCCTTTGATTTCGCGCAGATCCCGAACGAAGGCGTGGGGCTGGCTCGCTTAGAGTTCATCATCAATAAGATGATTGGTATCCACCCAAAAGCACTGCTCAATTTCGATGCGCAAAGTGCCGAATTGCAAACGCAGATCCTAGATCGCATCCGCGGCTATCGTGACCCGATCGATTTCTACGTCAGCAAGCTGACCGAAGGGATCGCCACCATCGCGGCTGCCTTCTGGCCAAAACGGGTGATTGTGCGTATGTCCGATTTTAAATCGAATGAGTACAGCAACTTAGTTGGCGGCAGTGAATTTGAACCTCACGAAGAGAACCCGATGCTTGGTTTCCGTGGCGCATCGCGTTACATCTCTCCCGTTTTTGAAGACTGTTTTGAGCTGGAGACGCAAGCCATCAAACGTGTCCGCCATGAAATGGGGCTGAAAAACGTCGAAGTGATGATCCCATTTGTGCGCACCACAGGTGAAGCCGAAGCGGTGATCGATCTGCTCGCGAAATTTGGTTTACGCCGTGGTGAGCAAGGTTTGAAAGTAATCATGATGTGCGAGCTGCCTTCGAACGCGGTTCTCGCCGATGAGTTTTTGAAATTCTTTGATGGTTTCTCCATCGGTTCGAACGATATGACTCAGCTCACTTTAGGACTGGATCGTGATTCTGGCGATGTAGCTCATCTGTTTGATGAACGCAATCCTGCGGTAAAAATCATGCTGAAAATGGCGATTGATGCGGCAACGCGCGCTGGAAAATACGTGGGTATTTGTGGTCAGGGACCATCGGATCATGATGACCTTGCACAGTGGCTCATGGAACAAGGCATCAGCTCTGTTTCTCTCAACCCAGACACGGTGATTGATACTTGGCTGAAGCTGGGCGCTGTGTCTAAACGTTAACCTAAGGTATACCCAACCTACTTGAACAGAGGCAGAGTTTTTACTCTGCCTCTAGTCACATAAAATTTCGCTTTCCTCACTTGCTTCGCAACATAACCCCATCTATACGTTAAAGACAACGATAATCACAATCACAACGCACAGTATTTGGCGCAACAGGAACTATTGAATGGAGCTCTTTTATGCGCAATAACCAACCGGTTACTCAAAAGGAAGTCACCTATCCACCTCACTTCAACCTTTTGTCAACCACTACACTCAGCAGTCATATTAAATACGCCAGTAAAGAATTTTGCGATGTCGCAGGTTACACGCTTGATGAGCTCGTAAACCAACCACATAACATGGTTCGCCACCCCGATATGCCGCCTGAAGCGTTTAAAGACATGTGGGAACACCTCAAGGCGGGCAAATCTTGGATGGGAATGGTGAAGAACCGCTGCAAAAATGGCGACCATTATTGGGTGGATGCCTTTGCTTCACCGATTAAAGAAAATGGCAAGGTAGTGGAATACCAGTCGGTTCGTTTATGCCCGAGCCGTCAGCATGTCGATAATGCGGATAAGCTTTACAAACAGATTAAAGCAGGCAAAACACCTTGGCAGTTAAAAATGCCACGCACTCGCCTATGGCAGCGTTTAGGTCTCGGTTTTATCGTAGCGGCAGGCATCAGTTTTGCGGCGGATCGTTTCTTTGCCGGTGCAGGTCTGCCATTGATGCTTGTGTTAACCATCCTCATGGCCTATCAATTTACTCGCCGCTTAGAAAGCCTTTCACAAGAAGCGCGCAAAGTCTTCGATAACCCACTGATGGAACTGGTTTACAACAGTCGAGTCGACGATTTATCTGAGATTCAACTCGCGATGAAAATGCGCCAATCCGAAATCAATGCGGTGGTGGGTCGCATTCAAGACTCGAGTATTCAAATTGGGGAAGCGGCGAAAATGTCATCCCAAAACAGTGCAAGAACGGCGGGGAATCTGGATACTCAAACTCGCGAAACTGAACAGTTAGCCACTGCCATTACCCAAATGAATGTCACCGCGACTGAAATTGCACAAAACGCCCAAGCCGCTTCTGATGCAACAACACATGCCAAAAATGCCGCTCGAGATGGTATGCATGCGGTCGAACAAACGGTTGATGCGATTGGTGAGATGGCAAGCCAACTGAAAACCGCGTCTTCTGTGATTGAGCAACTCTCTTCACAAAGTGCGATGATTGGTCAAGTTATGGAAGTGATTCAGAGTATCGCAGAACAAACCAACCTGTTAGCACTGAATGCGGCCATTGAAGCGGCACGTGCAGGCGAACAAGGGCGAGGTTTTGCTGTGGTTGCCGATGAAGTTCGTAAACTGGCTCAGCGCAGCACAGAATCAACGGAAGAAATTAAAGAAGTCATTACGTCCATTCAAACCAGTACTCGTAATGCCGTGAATACCATTGAGCAAGGTAACAAACTCTCCGTCTCTTGTGTGGAAAGTGCGCACGTATCAGGTGATAAATTGACAGCCCTGCTTTCACAGGTTTCAGATATTACGATGCGTAATGAGCAAATCGCGACCGCCATAGAAGAGATGGTCAATGTAACGGAAGATATGAACCGTAGTGTGCAATCCATCAGTGATGTCTCAACAGAAACACTAGGATTAGCCGAAAATACTCAAAATGAGTGTCGTCAATTGGCAAACAATCTTGCCCAGCAAACCAGCTTGGTTGCACAGTTCCGCCGGGTATAAACCAGAGTAAAGGATATTTAATCCGCTCGCTGGGTAATCTCAAACGACTTGGCATTACAGCCTCAAGTCAGAAGGGTATGTAAGTGATAGAAAATCTCGCCCCAAGATCGCTTGGGGCGAGTTTTTTAGCGTAAGCTCTCTTGATGAAAACGTAACATTTTCATCACAGTCACACATTCCTTCTTGTGAAAAGCCATTTCACCCCAACATAAGGTCTATGCCCAAACGACCTGGAGTTGCAGGTAGACGGTCAGTGAACTCATCCCTATGAGCATTGAGACACTCTATGCTTGAGGTGAATTCAATTAACCACTGTGGCTCCACAAGTAAGGGGGGTATTCTCCCCCATTAAGCGCGAGTGTATATGCAAACTTCAACGTCTTCTTTAGCCAAGCAGTTATTTCAGATGACTTGGCCTATGATGTTTGGCGTCCTGTCACTGATGAGCTTTCAGCTAGTTGACAGCGCTTTTATCGGCCAGCTCGGGGTTCTACCTCTTGCGGCTCAAGGCTTTACCATGCCGATTCAGATGGTGATCATCGGTATTCAAGTCGGTTTAGGTATCGCCACCACAGCGGTGATTTCTCGAGCCATCGGTGCAGGAAAAACCGAATACGCTAAACAGTTAGGTGGTTTGGTGATCATCATCGGTGGTATTGGCGTAGCACTGATAGCCCTTGTGCTTTACCTATTACGCCAACCTTTGCTTGGCCTGCTCGGCGCCTCGGAAACCGTCTTTGCCATCATAGATCACTACTGGCTCTGGTGGCTTGCCAGTGCATGGACAGGCGCTATGCTCTACTTCTATTACAGTGTCTGCCGCGCCAATGGCAATACTCTACTGCCAGGCACTTTGATGATGGTGACCAGTGTGCTCAACCTCATCCTCGACCCGATTTTTATCTTTACCTTCGACCTTGGGATTGATGGTGCAGCGATCGCGACCATTATTGCTTTTGGCGTCGGTATCGCTATCGTCGCACCTAAGGTTGCCCAGCGCCAATGGACGAGTTATCAGTGGCAAGATCTGAATATCTCGCAAAGCCTCACTGCGCTTGGCCATATCATGGGACCGGCGATGTTAAGCCAACTGTTACCCCCGCTCTCTTCGATGTTTGCCACCAAATTACTGGCAAGTTTTGGTACTGCCGCCGTCGCCGCATGGGCACTTGGCTCACGCTTTGAGTTTTTCGCCTTAGTGGCCGTGTTAGCTATGACCATGTCACTGCCGCCTATGATTGGTCGCATGTTAGGGGCTAAAGAGATTACCCATATTCGGCAATTGGTACGGATCGCCTGTCAATTTGTGTTAGGTTTTCAACTGCTGATCGCTCTGGTGACGTATGTTTTTGCCACACCGTTAGCTGAGCTGATGACCAGCGAAACCGAAGTGAGCCAAATACTGAATTTACACTTGGTGATTGTCCCGATCAGCCTCGGCGCACTCGGGATCTGTATGTTGATGGTGTCTGTCGCTAACGCGCTTGGGAAGTCTTACGTGGCTCTGACTATTTCAGCGCTGCGCTTATTTGCTTTTTACTTACCTTGTTTGTGGCTCGGTGCCCATTTCTACGGGATCGAGGGGCTTTTTATTGGTGCGTTAGTCGGCAATATTATTGCTGGTTGGGCATCATGGCTCGCTTATCAAAAAGCTTTACGTCAGCTCGAAGGAGCGCATCACACCTCCACTTAGGTTTCATGAGTAAAAAACACACTACGCTGGTGAAGCTTAAAATTATCCACCATTCACCCTAAATTTCTGAGGAGTAACATCAAAGTAAGCTTTAAACGCTTTGATATAAGAAGAATCATTCTGATACCCGACTTGATCGGCAATCGATTGGATAGAAAAGCCTTCATCAAGCAGTGACAAGGAGCAGATTAGGCGGATTTGCTGCCGCCAGAGTTGAAATGAGGTGTGAAATTCTTTAGCAAACAGGCGTGATAATGTTCGCTCAGAGGCTCCCACTTTTTTCCCCCACTCTTTCAACGACCAATCGAGTGCCGGGCTATCGGTCAACGCCTCAAAGATCAGTCTCAAACGTCGGTCTTCCGGTAAAAGCAACTGAAACGTTTGCACGTTATCCTTCTCAACTTGATCATGCAAAACAGCCAACAAACGGGAGACTTCCTGATGATGAGTACCGTGGCCTTCACACTGTCTTCGGATCTCTTGTAATAGCTCATTTAAAAATGGCGTGAGTGTGATAGTTCGAACTTTAGGCTCATACTGTGCACCCAAGGCCGGATTGAGATAAATACCGACAAAAGTGGTATGAGTGAGTGCGATAGACTCGTGTTGAATTCCCGCTGGCACAAATAAGGCAGAAGTATGAGGCACGAGATGCTGATAGTGATCAGTCTGGGTTTGGAGTAACCCCTTAATCGGAAAGATAATTTGATGCCATGTATGTTGATGTCGCAAATCAACATAGCCTTTAGGCATATCGATTGTTTTAGTCAAAGCGGGCGAACTTGGGTTAGCAGCCATCATTTGATTGGCTGTCATAACACTGGGTTGTGCTTTTATTTGGCGGCTTGGCATTGTTAACTGTCCTTACATCCCTACTCTGACATTATTAACCTAAGCTATGATACACGCCAGATCCAATAAAACCTTGGAGAATACACATGCGGTATCAAGTTGAAATATCCAAAAACAATCAACTGTTATTCAAAGTGGATATAGATAGCATCAACCAAGATCAATGCGAAACATCACTAAACTTAGTCTTAGAAAAGTTCCCGCTAGCGGAAGGCTACCATCACCATGTGCTCTATGCCGACAGCGAAACTCGCTACCTGAAAAGTACCGATAAGAGCATCGAACTTTTAGCGGCAATTCCACTGTTTAAGTCATTAGGTGAACGTTAACTTTATAAACGTTTGCTCAGTCTGTACCAGACTGGATTGGGCGAAAAGAGTTGTGAGGGCATATGAAAAAATTAGGCGTAATAAACTGCATATTAGCAGGTCAAACCGTGGCATTTGCTCATGGTTCACAAAGTGCTATCGATAAGAAAATCATGCACGGAAGACAACGAGTAACTCAACTTGGCTTTATTAACGACCAACAAGGTGATCCACGCTTTCATGGCGGCATTCAAAAAGCACTGCACATTTATCCAAGTGAGCATTATCCCATTTGGCAACAAGAGCTAGGTAACAAACCGATTTTCCAAACGGTTGGAGCCTTTGGTGAAAACCTCAGTTCAACAGGAATAACAGAAGCTTTCATTTGCTTAAAAGATAAGATTCGTATTGGATCTACCCTCCTCGAAGTCTCTCAAGGGCGTATGCCTTGCTGGAAACTTAATGTTCGATTCAACCAAAAAGATATGGCAACGCGGTTGCAAGATACCTTAAGAACAGGTTGGTACTTCCGTGTATTAGAAGAAGGCGATATCGGCGCAGATGATGAGATACTGCTGTGTGAAAGACCCTATCCGAATTGGTCACTGGCTCGGATTATGAGCGCTGTTTTTACTGGTCAGCTTGATGAAGAAGAATTGAGCGACATTGCCCAACTGCCGCTTGTCGAGTCATGGGGCAAGCTGATTGCACACCGTCTAGAAACAGGTCAAGTCGAAGATTGGGAAATGCGTTTGGTTGGCCCAACGGCTAGCTGAGTGCCCGAAAATAAATCAATAAGCCACTCTTTACTCGACAGCTGCAAAGAGTGAGGCTTATTGTTTATCAATTCAAACAAGCCCTCTAACTCGTTATGGCGTGTAGTTAACCCCCCCATTCGTTCGGCGTGATTGGGGCTTCGACTTGCCTTGAAACTGTTTAATACTGCTCTTACTGTTAGTACGACGATTGGCTTGTTTATCACGCGGAGTACGTTTGCTTTCACCCGTTGATGGCTGATCGGTCACTGGGAAACCATCCAGATTCTGCACAGGTAATTGACGTTGGGTTAGGGTACGAATGGCATTCAGTGCATCCATTTCTCCGTGACACACTAACGAGAGCGCAATGCCTTGCTGCCCCGCTCTGGCGGTGCGGCCAACACGGTGCACGTACGTTTCTGCGTGCATCGGCAACTCAAAGTTGATCACAACCGGAAGCTGCTCAATATGAATGCCGCGAGCGAGCAGATCGGTGGCAATCAACACTTGGGTTGAGCCGTTTTTAAATTCTGCCAGTGCCGCTTCACGTTCCGATTGGCTTTTATCACCATGCAGCGCAGTGGTCACTATGCCCGCTTTGTTGAGTTTTTTGGTCAAACTATCGGCATTCTCTTTTGCGCCGATAAACACCAGCACTTGCGGCCATTGGTGCTGCTTTAAAAGGGCTACCAGGGCTTGCGTTTTGCTGCCTTTGTTCACCAAATACAGCGTTTCTTGCACTGCTTGGTTGATGCTATTTTCAGGATTAGCAGAGACTTGGGTTGGCGCACGCATCAATTGCTGCGCTTTAAGTTTCAAATCATCAGAGAAGGTCGCAGAACACATCACGGTTTGGCGCACACCGGCGGTTTGACTGGCTAACGCTTGCACTTGCGGCCAAAAGCCCATGTCGAGCAGACGATCGGCTTCGTCTAACACCAACGTCGTTACGCGGTTCAAGCTCAATCCACTTTGGGTTAAATCGAACAAACGTCCCGTGGTTGCCACCAGAATATTCGGGTTCTCAGCCAGCGCATTTTGCTGCTCAGTCTTATCTACCCCACCGCACAAGCAGAGTGTGTTCAGCCCTAATGCTGTACCAACGTGAGTGAGCACTTCGCTCACCTGCATGGCTAATTCACGCGTGGGTACCAACACTAAGGCTTGCTGCTCAGGGCTAGTTTTTAAACGCTCAAGCAGAGGCAGACCGTAAGCCAACGTTTTACCACTTCCCGTATTCGCCAACGCCAACACATCTTTACCCGTTAACATGGCTGGGATCACCAAAGTTTGAATGGCGGAGGGCTCGGTGATCGCTTTAGGCAGAGCTTGGATTAGATCAGCGCTTAACGCGAGAGAAGAAAATGACATGGGTTGGATACCTGAATATTCAAAAAACAATGTGGGGCGAATTATCGCAGGCGTGGACTTTATCACAAGCGTATTTGAGAAGTGACACTCTTTTCCGCTCAAGATGGCCCAGCGTTAAAACGAAAAACGCAGAGCCAAAGCTCCGCGTTTATGGGGTTGCGCTTTATGTTACTCGCGCCAGATTAGATTTTAGTAAAGAAAGCGCGCTTGAGGGCCATTTCAAGGCCACGCACTTCGGCTAGCCCTTTCAAGCGGCCGATCGCCGAGTAACCCGGATTGGTCTTTTTCTTCAGGTCATCCAGCATTTGATGGCCGTGATCAGGACGCATCGGGATCAAACGATGATCGCCCACTTCGGCGCGGCGGTGTTCTTCATCCAGAATCGCCATCACTACGTTGTACATATCCACATCGCCATCAAGGTGAGCCGCCTCGTGGAATGTCATCGGATTGCTCTCTTCACGTTTGGTTGAACGTAAATGCGTAAAATAGATACGCTCGCCGTGCTTTTTGATCATCTTGACCAGATCGTTATCACCGCGCACACCGTACGAACCAGTACACATGGTTAAGCCGTTCATTTTGCTTGGCACATTTTCGGTCAGCCAATCAATGTCTTCAATCGTTGAGACAATACGTGGCAGGCCAAGGATCGGGCGCGGTGGATCATCAGGATGTACCGCCAGTTTCAAGCCATAAGATTCACAAATCGGCATCAGTTGTGAGAGGAAATACGCCATGTGCTCACGTAACTTGTCTTTGTTAATGCCGGCATAACGATCAAGCTGGGCTTGGAACTCTTCTAAGGTGTAACCTTCTTCCGCTCCCGGTAAACCCGCAATAATGTTATTAGTGAGCTGCTGAATCTGCGCTTCACTCATGTTGTTGAAGTATTCCAAGGCTTGCGCTTGTTCTGCTTCGGTATAATCCGCTGCCGCACCTGGGCGTTTGAGAATATGCAGCTCAAACGCAGCAAACGCGATTTGGTCGAAACGCAGCGCTTTTGAACCATCGGGCATTTCAAATTCCAGATCGGTACGCGTCCAATCCAGCACGGGCATAAAGTTGTAGCAAACCGTATCAATGCCGCATTCCGCTAAATTACGCAGGGTTTGTTTGTAGTTTTCGATCCACTGTTGGTAGTTGCCAGTTTGAGTTTTAATTTCTTCATGGACAGGCACACTTTCCACGACAGACCAAGTCAGCCCTTTCGCTTCAATGATCGCTTTACGTTTTAAAATCTCTTCTTTTGACCACACTTCCCCGTTCGGGATGTGATGCAAAGCATTCACGATGCCCGTTGCGCCCGCCTGACGAATATCGTCTAAAGAAACGGGATCATTCGGGCCATACCAACGCCAAGTTTGTTCCATGACACTCACCTTTTTTAAAACGCACTTATCCCGCTCGAAAATTTCAAGCTCAGTGCGTAACGACTTCTTATTATGCGGTTGCAAAACAACCGCGCTGATCAGTGCCAGCTTACGCTGGCTAGAGGGTTATCTTTTTTCAGCACCCAGTAGAACCACTGGGTTTGAGCTAAATAAGTAACCATCAAAGTTAGGATCGTCGACGTCGGACAACGCCAGCAGGCGCTGCTTTACGTTTTCAAGGTGTTGCCACATGGCACTTTTGGCCGCGATAGGATCTTTACGCTGCAAAGCGGCAAGAATTTTGGCGTGATCGTCAAGCCACTCTTCACGGTAGTCTTGACTGCTGATGTGAGAATGCAGTTTTTTCCACATCGGGCTTTTTTCGCGTCGTTCCCATGATTGTCTCAGCATGTCCACCAGTACAGAGTTTTGGGTTGCCTCTGCAATGCACATATGAAACCTTTCATCACCGTGACACTCTTGCGCGCCACTCACCAGTTCATCACGTTCCAGTTTGAGTGCGGCACGCATCTTCACGATGTCTCCCGGCGTAACTTGCGTTGCAGCAAATTCAGCAATATTGCTTTCGAGCAATTGTCGCGCTTGGAGCATTTCAAACGGGCCAGCATCATCGCTGATCACATTCTCACGAGCGTTATTTTTCGATGGAATATTAATGACATAGACACCCGAGCCTTTTTTCACTTCGACTAAGTTTTCCAGCTCCAACATGATGATGGCTTCACGCACTACGGTACGGCTGATGTCTAAACGTTCAGCAATATCGCGCTCAGGCGGAAGTCTATCCCCCACTTTATAGTGGCCGTTGATCAACTCTTTTCTTAGTACTAAACCAATCTCTTGATACGGTCTTTTCGGTTCAAAAGGCATCATGATGATATTGTCACTGTATTTCATCTCACTACTCACGCCATCATAATGACCAATAATAATTGGTCAACCTATATGTACCAGTATGTGGTAACACCTTGTTTTAATTTTACAATTACGACGATTTTAATGAATTACTGAACGGCTTTAATGCGTTCAACCAACTGATTTAGCTCTGGATTGCTCTTTTCAATCTCTTGATACATTGGTTGAACAGCTTCCACGAAGGCCGCTTTGTTTGGTTCAACAAACGTCACGCCCATTTTTTCTGCTTTGGTGCGCTCTTTCGCTTCCGATTCTGCCCAAAGCTTCTTCATGTATTCCGAAGAATCCGCTGCAGCTTTCATTAAGGCTTTTTGCTGCTCTAGCGTTAACTTGTCGTAAGTCTTAGTTGAAATCACCAGTACATCTGGCACCATGGTGTGTTCGTCTAAGCTGAAGAATTTGGAAACTTCACTGTGACGGCTCAAGCTAAACGATGGAATGTTGTTTTCCGCGGCATCCACTACGCCTTGTTGCAGCGCGGTGTAAAGCTCACCGTAAGCCAGTGGCGTTGGGTTACCACCCAGTGCCTTCACCATAGCGATAGCCGATGGGCTTGGCTGAACACGGACTTTCAACCCTTTCAGATCCGCCGGAGTATTGATAGGTTTACTGGTGTAGAAGCTACGCGCACCCGCATCGTAATAGGTCACGCCAATAAAGCCGCTGCTTGCCGATGAATCGAGGATTTCACGACCAACTTCGCCATCCGTCACTTTGTAGTAATGCTCTTTATCACGGAACAAGTAAGGTAAGTTGAAAGCAGAGTAAGCCGGTGAGAAAGCCTCTAACTCAGCCGCATTGCTTTTCACCATATCAAGTGCGCCGTTTTGCATCAGCTCCATCGACTCACGCTGTGTGCCTAGCTGCGCATCAGGGTAGATACGAATACGCACTTCCCCGCCCGTCAATTCATTCACTTCTTTTGCCATGTAATCCATCGCTTTGTGTACCGCGTGGTCACGAGGGTGGTTATGGCTCAGTTTTAATGTGGTCGCAGCATAAGCAGAAGCTGTGGCGCCGAAGGTCATTGCAGCACCCACAAGGGCACTTAATAGAGTCTTACGCGTCATCATGATTCTTGTCTCCGTGGATTGGTTGTCCAATGTGTAGGGTAATTGTTCTTCTCTAACGAATATTGTTGTTTCGATGGGCATGTTGACCTTCAAAAAAGTCATCGTCAAAACAAAAGTTCAAATTGATTGACCACAATCACACTAACAACCCTCAAATTGGTTAACCAATTCATTTGTGAAGCCGCTCACGTGACAACCAAATCGACTAACTTATAATCCGATCAAAAATACCCTACACATTTTGAGACCACACACAAACACGCAACCAAAAGTGGTAAACCAATTGTTATGCAACACGCGTGTTTATTTTAAGGAAATGAAAATGAATAAATTGGTCACATACATAAACCGAGGATTGGCGGCATTCACCATTTCTCTTTCAAGCTTTCTTGTCTTTTGTGTTGTTTGGCAAGTGCTGTCTCGCTATGTGCTTGGTAAACCAAGTACTGTTACCGATGAACTCGCGCGTTATCTGTTTATGTGGGTCGCTTTGATTGGTGCAGCCTATACCACTGGGCTAAAACGCCATCTTGCGATTGATCTGTTGACCATGAAACTGACGGGAAAACGCAAACTGATTAATGAAATCGTCATCCAAATCGCCATCGCCCTTTTCTCTTATGTCGTTTTGGTTCACGGCGGCACTCAATTAGCCTTAAAAACCTTAGCCACAGGACAATTGACTCCCGCGTTAGGTTTAGAGATGGGCTACATCTATTTCTGCTTACCGATCAGCGGAGCACTGATGATTTTTTATTCCACCATCTTCACTTATGAACGCGTTAAACAGCTCATCCTTGGTGAAGCCCTACTCACCAACTCACCACTTAACTCATAGAGGGTTCCATCATGGAATGGCAATTAATTCTTACCCTGTTTGGTAGCTTCGCCGTTTTACTCGCAATTGGTGTACCGGTTTCATTTGCGATCGGTTTGTCATCGTTAGCCACTATTTTGATGGGCTTACCGCTTGAACCCGCGATTGCGGTGGTTGCACAGCGCATGGCGGCGGGTTTAGATAACTTCGCCTTGTTAGCCATCCCGTTCTTTATTCTGGCAGGCAACATCATGAACCAAGGCGGTATTGCTTTGCGCCTGATTAACTTCGCCAAAGTCTTAGGCGGCCGACTGCCAGGCTCACTCGCCCACGTTAACGTAATGGCGAACATGATGTTTGGTTCGATTTCAGGTTCAGCGGTTGCTTCTGCTGCCGCAGTGGGTGGCACTATGTCTCCGCTGCAAAAGAAAGATGGTTACGATGAAAACTTCTCTGCTGCGGTGAACATCACCTCTTGTCCATCCGGCTTGTTAATTCCACCCAGCAATACCTTGATTGTGTTCTCGCTGGTTTCTGGCGGCACTTCTATCGCGGCTCTGTTTTTAGCAGGCTACATCCCGGGTATTTTGATGGGGCTGAGCATCATGGTCGTGGCTGGCATTATCGCCAAACGCCGCGGCTACCCAGTGGCCGCGCGCCCAACGCTCGCGATGGTGTGGGATACTTTCCTCAAAGCAGCCCCCTCGCTTGCACTGATCATCGTGATCATGGGCGGCATTATCGGCGGAATTTTCACCGCAACGGAAGCGTCTGCGATTGCGGTGGTGTACACCTTTGTACTCGCGGTTTTGGTATACCGTGAAGTCACATGGCGCGACCTGCCCAAAATCGTTCTTGAATCGGCGGTCACCACATCCATCGTACTGCTGTTGGTCGGAGCCTCTATGGGGATGTCTTGGGCGATGGCCAATGCGGATATTCCTTACATGATCGCCGATGCTCTGCTCGCGATTTCTGATAACCCAATGATGATCTTGCTTATCATCAACATCATCCTGTTAATTGTCGGCATCTTCATGGATATGACGCCAGCGGTGCTGATCTTCACGCCAATCTTCCTGCCTATCGCACTCGATATGGGCATCGACCCTGTGCACTTTGGCATCATGATGACCTTCAACTTGGCGATTGGTATCTGTACTCCGCCGGTCGGCAGTGCGCTGTTCATTGGCTGTTCGGTGGCTAATGTGGCGATCGATAAAGTGATTAAGCCTTTGCTGCCTTTCTACGCGGCACTGATCTTGGCACTGATGGCTGTGACCTTTATTCCAGAACTCAGCCTGTTCTTACCCAAACTGGTACTTGGCTACTAACTCTTTCAATGAATCATCCCGCAGAGCGCTCTGCGGGAGAAGGGAAATAAAATGAAAACCATTGCAAACTCCACACTGAATGCTGCTGTTTCACTGCCAGATTACGACCGTTCCGCCCTAAAAAGCCGCATTGTTCACCTTGGTTTTGGCGCTTTCCACCGCGCTCACCAAGCCCTATTCACCCATGAAATGCTCAGCAAAACGGGCTCTGATTGGGGTATTTGTGAGATCAACCTGTTTGGTGGTGAAGATTTAATTCAATCACTGCGCGCGCAAGATCACCTCTACTCCGTCGCGGAAAAAGGCGCGCAATCCACAGAAGTCAAAGTGATCGGCTCGGTGACTGAGTCCCTTCATCCGAATCTGGATGGCATTCCAGCGGTACTGGAAAAAATGGCCGAGCCGCAAGTGGCGATCGTTTCGATGACGATTACCGAAAAAGGTTACTGCGCCGATCCGGCCACTGGCACGTTGGATAAAAACAATCCGTTAGTCATTGCCGATCTGGCGAATCCAAGCGAGCCAAAATCCGCCCTCGGCTACATTGTTCAGGCACTGAAACTGCGTCGCGATCGTGGTTTGAAACCTTTTACTGTGATGTCTTGCGATAACGTGCAAGAGAACGGCCATGTCGCCAAAGCCGCGATTCTCGAATTTGCTCAATTGCTTGACCCACAATTGCGTGACTGGATTGAAACGCATGTGACTTTCCCATGCACTATGGTCGATCGCATTGTGCCTGCCGCGACCGAAGAAACACTCACCGAAATCGCACAGCTGCTGGGCTGTGAAGACCCATGTGGCATCGCTTGTGAACCTTTCCGCCAATGGGTAATTGAAGATCACTTTGTCGCTGGTCGCCCAGATTGGAATGTGGCTGGCGCAGAATTTGTCGCCGATGTCGTACCTTACGAAGAGATGAAACTGCGCATGCTCAACGGCAGCCACTCATTCTTAGCTTACTTGGGCTACTTGGGCGGCTACGCACACATTTCAGACACCATGACGGATGAAGGCTACCGCAAAGCCGCTTTCGATATGATGATGAAAGCGCAAGCTCCATCCCTTACCATGCCAGAAGGCACGGATTTAGCCGGCTACGCCAAGCTACTGATCGACCGTTTCACCAACCCAAGCCTGAAACACAAAACGTGGCAGATTGCGATGGATGGCAGCCAGAAAATCCCACAACGTATGGGCGGCAGCTTACGCTTCCACCTCGCACAAGGCTCTGATTTTTCATGGTTGGCCACCGCGATTGCTGGTTGGATGCGTTACGTGGCTGGCGTTGATGAACAAGGCAACGAGATTGACGTTCGCGACCCGATGGCCGCGACTCTGCGCCAAATTTGCGATGAACATGGCTTAAACGTTTCAGTGGTACCAGCCCTACTCAGTGTCGAAGCGATTTTCCCTGCTGAATTAGGCCAAAACACCAAAGTCATTGAAGCGGTCAACCACGCTTATCAATCTCTACTGGCTCACGGTGCACGCGCCACTGTGGCTGCGTTGTAAGAGGAAGGAACCATGAAGAATTTTTTGTGTGAAGATTTTTTACTCTCCAATGAAACGGCGCGCCGCTTGTACCACGAGCATGCGTTTCACCAACCGATTTATGACTACCACTGCCACCTTAATCCGGCAGAGGTGGCGCAAGATCGTCAGTTCGAGAATTTAAGCCAAATTTGGTTGACCGGCGATCACTACAAATGGCGCGGCATGCGTTCCGCAGGTATTGAAGAGCGTTTGATCACCGGCGATGCGAGCGATTACGACAAATACATGGCGTGGGCGAAAACCGTACCGCAAACCTTAGGCAATCCGCTGTATCACTGGACGCATCTCGAACTGCGCCGTCCATTTGGGATTACGGATACGTTGTTAAGTCCGAAAACGGCCGATCACATCTGGCACCACTGCAATGAACTGCTGGCCACACCAGAGTTCAGCGCTCGTGGCATTATGCAGCATATGAATGTGGTGATGGCTGGAACAACGGATGATCCGATTGATTCACTCGAACACCATAAAGCGATCGCCGAAGATGACACTTTCAATGTGCAAGTGCTGCCCAGTTGGCGTCCGGATAAAGCGTTCAAAATTGAGTTAGCGGGCTTTGTTGATTATCTCAGCCAACTCGGTGCGGTGGCGGATATTGAAATTCGCCGTTTCGGCGATTTACTCAATGCCTTAGATAAACGCTTGGCGCACTTCAATGCACACGGCTGTCGCGCGGCCGATCACGGGATTGAGATGGTTCGTTACGCCCCAATTCCAACCGAGCAGGATCTGGATGCATTGTTAACTCGCCGTTTAAAAGGCGAAGTACTTTCCGAGATCGAATGTGCCCAGTTCTCCACTGCGGTTCAAGTTTGGCTTGGCAAGCGTTATGCACAATTGGGCTGGGTGATGCAGCTGCACATTGGCGCGCAACGTAACAACAACACTCGCATGTTCCAATTGCTGGGCGCCGATGCGGGTTTCGATTCGATTGGCGATAGTCCATTTGCCTTTGAGCTGGCACACCTACTGGACGAAATGGATCAAACCAATGAATTGCCTCGCACGATTTTGTACTGTTTAAATCCGCGTGATAACGAAATGATGGCAACCATGATCGGCAACTTCCAAGGTGGGGGCATTGCAGGCAAAGTGCAATTTGGCTCGGGTTGGTGGTTCAACGATCAAAAAGACGGCATGCAGCGCCAAATGGAGCAGCTCTCGCAGCTTGGTCTGCTGAGTCAATTTGTCGGCATGCTGACTGATTCGCGCAGTTTCCTATCGTACACACGCCACGAATATTTCCGCCGAATCCTTTGTGATATGGTCGGCCGTTGGGCAGAAAATGGCGAAGTACCGAATGATCTCTCCCTGCTTGGCCCAATGATTGAAAACATCTGCTTTGGTAACGCTAAACGCTATTTTGAAGAGAGGGCGTAACGAATGAAACATATCGCCATTGTGGGCGAATGTATGATTGAGCTGAACGGCAAGCCATTCGGCGCAATGCATCAAACATTTGGTGGTGACACGTTAAATGCTGCGGTATATCTGCGCCGCGGCTGTGAAGCCAATACTAACCCGGACGACATTAAAGTCTCTTATGTGACCGCACTCGGTACCGACCCCATTAGCTCTGGCATGCTGTCGCGCTGGCAAGAAGAAGGCGTTGCAACAGAACTCGTGCTGCGCGACCCCACTCGCACGCCCGGTTTGTACCTGATCCAACTTGATGATCAAGGCGAACGCACTTTCTTATATTGGCGCAACCAATCTGCGGCGCGTTACTTACTGCAACACCCCGATTTTGGCCAGATTAAGCAGGCGTTACATCAGGTCAATATGGTGTTTCTCAGCGGAATCACTCTGGCGATTTTGCCTGCCGAAGATCGTATTGCGTTGCTCAACCTGTTGGTTGAACTCAAAGCCAAAGGCGTAGAAATCGCGTTTGACAGCAACTTCCGCCCCGCTCTGTGGCCGCAAGATGACCACCATACCGTGAAAGAAATCTACCAAGTCATGTACCAACTGACGGATGTAGCACTCGTCACCTTTGATGACGAGCTGTTGATTTGGGGGGATAGCACTCCAGAGCAGACCATTCAACGCCTCACCGCACTTGGCGTACAAAAATGCATCGTCAAATTGGGGGCTGAGGGCTGCTTGATTCAAGATTCTTCGGCTTCTACTTTCGCTCCACAAGCAGTACCAACCCAACCGGTAGTGCAAGTTGTGGATACCACTTCAGCGGGTGACTCCTTCAATGGTGGATTCCTCTCGGCCTACTTAGCGGGCGCCGATTTAGCCACCGCATGCCAACGTGGTAACGCACTGGCCGGCACTGTGATTCAGCATCGCGGAGCCATTATTCCCAAAGCATTCACACAATCGGCGCTTGGCGTCGTTTAAGGAACCAACATGTCTAGCATTAAACAACAACTGAAAGCTCTGAAAGTGATCCCAGTGATCGCCATCGACAACGCCGAAGACATCATCCCACTGGGTAAAGTGCTGGTGGAAAATGGTCTGCCTGCTGCCGAAATCACTTTTCGCTCAGAAGCGGCGGTAGAAGCCATTCGTCTGCTGCGCCAAACCCAACCGGACATGCTGATCGGCGCAGGCACGGTGCTCAATCGCGAACAAGCGATTGCCGCTAAGGAAGCGGGCGCGACCTTTATTGTCTCCCCTGGCTTTAACCCTAATACCGTCAAAGCGTGTCAGGAGATCGGCATTGATATCGTACCGGGCGTGAATAACCCGAGCACGGTTGAAGCAGCACTGGAAATGGGCTTAACCACGTTGAAGTTTTTCCCTGCCGAAGCCTCTGGCGGGATCAACATGGTGAAATCCCTGCTCGCGCCGTATACCAATATTGAGCTAATGCCCACTGGAGGTATTAGTCCTGCCAACATCCAAGATTACTTAGCGATCCCACGCGTGTTAGCGTGCGGCGGTACTTGGATGGTGGATAAAAAGCTGATTGAAGCCGGAAACTGGGAAGAACTGGCTCGGCTGACTCGTGAAGCCGTTGCGTTAGTCAACTAACCCTCTGACTGAGCTTCACCATCTTGACGCCCCTCACTTTGAGGGGCGCTTTCACTAAAGAGACACAACAATGGGCAATGCATTAGCGCAAGGCATCGGTGGTATTGCGTTTCTGGTCGGTGTGATGGCCTTTTGGCAAAAAGACGACATGCGCTTTCGTTATCAGATGGTCGCATTTTGCTTCATCATGGGCATTCATTTTGCTCTGCTGGGTGCGACCGTTGCCGCCATCGGTGTGGTGATTAACGGCATGCGCAGTTTTGCTTCGATCAAAACGCAATCGCGCAGAGTCATGTGTTTTTTTATCGCGTTGATGTGGCTGATGACGCTGCCCAACATCACCCACTTTTTCGAGTTTATGACTGTGTTTGGATCGTCAGTGGCGACTTGGGCACTATTTTCTAAACGAGGGGTCGCCCTACGCAGTCTGATTCTATTTAACTCACTGTGTTGGGTTAGCCACAATATTTGGCTTGGCTCCATCGGCGGCACACTCGTGGAAAGCACCTTTATTGTGACCAACCTGATGACCATTTATCGGTTACACAAAAGCGCCCATCCATAATCAGAAACCCGTGACGAAATGGGCTCATGAATTTTCTGAATGCTCTTTGCCAGCCAAGCGTAACGAGCACTGCTCAATCAAAAAGTCGATAAACAATCGCAGGCGTTTGGGCTGGTATTGGCGGATGAGATAAAGCACATTCAAATCCGCCCCTGAAGCAGACGTGGAGGCGTTAAAATTCTTCATGTAACCATCGAGAACAGTGACCAACCGCTGCTGATTGAGATCGTCCTGCACATCGAGGATCGATTTCAACGCGATCCCCATTCCCGCTAAAGCCCACTGGCGAATCACTTCGCCATCATCTGCAAAACTCTTGGGTACTACCGTGATCACTTTGTGCTGCTAATTCTCTTGGAAGTGCCAGGTTTTCATCTCTTCATTGCTGCGAACCATGGCCAAACAGTCATGCTGTGCAAGATCTTGCGGCGTTTTCGGTATTCCTTTACGCGCTAAATAAGCCGGAGAAGCGCACAACACTCGGCGACTCGTCGCCAGCTTGCGTGAAATTAGACTGCTGTCGGCCAGTTCACCGTAGCGGATCACCACATCCAAACCTGATTCCGCCAAATTCGAGATGTTGTCATTGAGGTAGAGATAGGGCACCACTTCCGGATATTGCTCAGTGAAATCGGCAAGAATCGGAGCGATATGTTGCTTCCCGATGTCACGCGGAGCAGAGACTTTTAGCGTTCCCCGGACTTCTTTTCTGCCTGTTTGCAGCAAATTTTCTGTCTCGCGCACGCTATTAAGAATCTCAAGGCAAGCTTGATGATACAAAACGCCAGATTCGGTTAAGGAGAGATGGCGAGTGCTGCGATTGAGCAATTTGACTCCATAGCGATCTTCCAGTGCTTGTAGCCTTGCCGTTACTGTTGCGGGCGATAAACTCAACTCTCGGCCAGCGGCCGCCAAACCTTGGTTTTTGACTATGCTGGCAAATAACACCATATCTGCAAACTTATCCATAACACCTCCCTAAACCCTGATTATTCAATATAACCGAACAATCAATTCAGTTTCTCGCCAATTATCAATTTTTATATGAGAAATATACTGCCTCAATCTCAACTGGATTAGGAAATCACCATGAAACTCTATATTTATGAACACTGTCCTTTCAGTGCACGCGTGCGCTACGTGGCAGGTATGTTGAACATTCCACTTGATGTGATCACCCTTGATTACGACGACGACCAAACCACCAATGAGCTCATTGGTAGCAAACAAGTGCCTTTGCTGATCAAAGAAAGTGGCGAAGCACTGGCAGAAAGTCTCGACATCATTCAATTCTTGCTCGAATCGGTGAACTCAAGTGAAACAGCACAACCAGCACAAACCACGTTGGATTGGCAGCGCAGCGCATTCTTGCCTTTGCAAAAAATCGGCTATCCACGCTGGTCGAACATGAATTTACCTGAGTTTAAAACCGCATCCGCTCAACAAGCATGGCGTGTAAAAAAAGAGACCACTGAACTTCATTTTGAATCCCTACTGAAAAACACGTCGCAAATTGCCCTGCAAGTGCAAACCTGTATTGATGCGGTTAAACCGCTGCTAAAACTTCATTCCTATCAGCACGTTGCTCTTATTGATGAAGCGATCATTTTCTCAATCCTACGAGGATTTTTCAGCGCGCCTGAGATCCAATGGGACAGCGAAGTCAGAGATTGGATGGTATCGGTCAGCCAGAAAACCCAAGTCCGCTTGTTGCAAGATCCGTTGCAAATCACATCGCAGAAATAAGGAGGCAAAATGAGCAGATTATTTGAACCAACCGATTTAAAACAACTCACGCTGCAAAACCGTGTAGTGATGGCTCCGATGACTCGTGCACGCAGTAGCCAACCGGGGAATATTCCCAATCCAATGATGGCAACCTATTACCAACAGCGCGCCAGTGCAGGGTTAATCATTTCCGAAGCGACCCAGATCTCCGATGATGCGCAAGGCTATTCATTCACTCCCGGCGTTTATACCGATGAGCAAGTTTCAGGTTGGAAAAGCGTAACTCAAGCGGTCAAACAACAAGGTGCAGCGATGTTTTGCCAACTTTGGCATGTCGGGCGTGTTTCCCACCCTGTTTTTCAAAAAGGGCAGTTGCCGATTGCCCCGTCAGCCCTCAAACCGGCTGAAACTCAAGTTTGGATCGCCGATGAACAAGGTAATGGCCAGATGGTGGATTGCGTTGAACCCCGCGCTATGACTCAAGCCGATATTGATAGAGTGGTGAACGACTTCGCTCAGGCGGCGAAATGCGCTATTGAAGCAGGGTTTGATGGTGTAGAAATCCACGGTGGGAATGGTTATCTCATCGATCAGTTTTTGCGTACCAACTCGAATCATCGTACCGATAGTTATGGTGGCAGCCGTGAAAATCGAATTCGATTTTTGCTCGAAGTGGTTGATGCGGTCAGTCAAGCGATTGGTGCCAGCCGAGTAGGCGTTCGCTTAGCGCCGTTTATTACTTTCAAAGACATGGACTGTCCCGACATAGTGCCAACAATTTTGGAGGCATCGAAGCAGTTGCAAGCACGAGATATTGCATATTTGCACTTATCAGAAGCGGATTGGGATGATGCTCCTACCATTCCAGAAAGCTTTCGCATTGAGCTACGCAAGCATTTCACTAACGCGATTATCGTCGCTGGTCGCTACACCCTTGAGCGCGCGGAAGAGGTGCTACAAAAAGGCTATGCCGATTTAGTCGCATTCGGGCGTCCTTTTGTCGCCAACCCCGATCTGGTTTCTCGCCTCAAGCACCAGCAACCGCTGGCGCAACTGGATGGTAAAACCCTGTTTGGTGGCGGTGAGCAAGGCTATACCGATTACCCCAAAATCCCTGAACAGCCAATCTAGCCCGATCGGATTTGCTCAATCCTCGTCACTTTACGCCGCTATTTGGCCTAGCGAAGTAAAGTGACGCAGGGATACTTTAAAGGGAGAGCCCCTCATCTCCCTTTGTTTTGCTGATTCACCTTACGCTTGTTTTGGTAAAAACAACTCGGCCAACATACAGCGCACACTGCCACCGCCGATGGTTTCTATGGTCGGTACGGCGAAAGGCAGCAACTTACCGTGAGTGGCAAGTTGATTGAGTTGCGTAAGCGTAAAGGCTTCATAAGCGGATTGCGACATCGCGATCACTTTCTGGCCGTCAGCGGTTTCGAGTTGCAGGATATTGCCGCAGAAGTGGTTCATCTGCTCAATCGAAATCGAAATTACCTGTTTATCTTTAGCCAGCGACTTTACGACAAATCGGCGCTCATATTCGGGGATCGCTTCATCGCAAATCACGCAGAAATGCTCGCCTATCGCCATCATCACATTGGTGTGATAAATCGGCGAGCCAGACGGCAATCGAGTTTGGAACGACACCACGCGCGAATAGCCGATCTGTTCGGCATACACTTCCAACACTTCACGATCACAGCGCTGTGAAAGCCCCGCATAAATGGTGCGATTAGGGTGATCCATTACCATCACGCCGGTGCTTTCCAAAAACGCTTGCTGCTCAGTAAACGCCAGCAAAGAGTGCTGTTTTTTCACAGCAAAGCCTTGCTTTTGTAAGGTATCAATCAAAGCTTCAGGGCGCACTTCCAAACGTCGATTCGCACACGCCATTGGAAACAAAAACAGCTCGCCCGCCTCAGTGGTACTGAACCAGTTATTCGGGAACACCGCATCCGGTGTTTCACCTTGACCTAGGGGGTAATCAAATATCACAACGTCAACGCCCGCTTGGCGAAGACCGTTTACCATGGCGTTAAACTCGGCCATAGCACGCTGCAAAATGGTTTCAGCGCTCAGTGCCAGCGGGTTTTGAAAGGCATTATCTTGCGCAGTTTGCGCATTAAAGCCGAACTCTTTCGGCGGCACCATAACGACAGCGCGAGCCGTTTGCGCAGCAGAGCGCGGAATCAACATATTGGGTTGTAGATGAACATTCATAATAGGCACTCATCACCGATTTCACCCCAAAAGTGTAAACAGAATGTTAACTAAAGATTTGCTGATTTTGATGAATTTCAATCGATAAATTTTATCTTTTTACTGAAAAAATGGCTCATCTCAGTCAAATTTGCTGGCGTTATGGATGACATCGGCTGGATTCACTTCAAAATAGCACGCCAAACGGATTGGCTCGCAAAACCGAAACCAAACGACTTGGCGTTGCAGGTCGCAAGGGTATAACTTCAAGTCACCAATGGATAACGTTATACTGCTTCCGTTTTAACAGAAAATCACATTTTGGCGGACGCTCGCACGCGTGCTCTCTCCCTCACTGCCGCCCTATCACAGCAAGGATCTTGTTCATGTTTAAGCTATTTGAAGGTTTCACCGACCCTTTTCCCAAAGGTGAACCCCAACGCCCACCCAACACTTTGTGGGCCTTTTGTCGCCACTACACTCGCGGGTTTGAAAAACCATTGATCGTGATGGCGTTACTCAGCACGGCGATCGCGATTATCGAGGTCTCTCTGTTTGGCTTTATGGGCCAACTGGTGGACTGGCTTTCCACCAGCTCGCCAGACACCTTTTTAGTCGAGAATCAGAGCACTTTGATTGGGTTAGGCTTATTGGTATTGGTCGGCATGCCGCTACTGATCGCCTTCTATTCACTGCTGATCCACCAATCTTTGCTCGGTAACTACCCGATGTCGATCCGTTGGTTGGCGCACCGCTATCTGCTCAAGCAAAGCGTGTCATTTTATCAAGACGAATTTGCAGGGCGCATCTCAACCAAAGTGATGCAAACGGCGCTCGCGGTACGTGAAACCGTGATGAAAAGTCTCGATGTGTTTGTCTACGTGATGGTCTATTTCACCGCGATTGTCGTGATTTTGGCGCAGGCTGATTGGCGCTTAATGATCCCGATGCTGATTTGGCTGGCGATTTACGTTACGGTGCAAATGTATTACGTGCCTAAGCTGAAAAAAGTCGCTTCCGAGCAAGCCGATGCCCGCTCACTGATGAGCGGCCGTATCGTCGATAGCTACACCAACATTATGACTGTAAAGCTGTTTTCGCACAGTCAACGTGAAACGCAATACGCCGAAGAAGGCATGCAAGATTTTCTGGGCACCGTCCATCGCCAAATGCGTTTGGTGACCGGTTTTAATATTTGGGTTGAAATGGCCAACTACTTATTGGTGTTTACCATTGCTGCCCTGTCGATTTATCTGTGGACCACCAGCGCCATCAGCGTCGGTGCCATTGCGGTTGCGGTCAGTTTATCCTTGCGTATCAACGGCATGTCTAAGTGGATCATGTGGGAAGTCAGCGCCCTGTTTGAAAACATCGGTACCGTTGTCGATGGCATGACCATGCTGGGCAAACCCATCACCGTCACCGACAAAACTGACGCGAAACCCTTGGTGGTTAAGCATGGTGGCATTACCTTTGATGATGTGAGCTTCCACTACGGTGAAAACAAAGGCGTGATCAACCATCTCAATCTCAACATTAAACCGGGTGAAAAAGTCGGTTTGGTGGGGCGCTCTGGAGCCGGTAAATCGACCTTGGTGAACCTGTTACTGCGTTTTCATGATGTGGAAAGCGGCCGGATTTTAATTGATGGTCAACCCATTTCGGAAGTGACCCAAGAATCGCTACGCAGCAAAATCGGCATGGTGACACAAGATACGTCACTGCTGCACCGCTCCATTCGCGACAACATTTTGTATGGCAATCCGAACGCCACCGAGGAGCAGCTTTTGAAAGCAACGGCGCAAGCCCACGCCCATGAGTTCATCCTCGGTTTGACCGATCCGCATGGCAACAGCGGTTACGATGCACAGGTCGGTGAACGTGGTGTCAAACTCTCTGGTGGACAACGTCAGCGAATTGCGATCTCTCGCGTTTTGCTCAAAGATGCGCCACTGTTGGTATTGGATGAGGCGACTTCCGCGCTCGATTCTGAAGTGGAAGCGGCGATTCAAGAGAGCCTCAATGAACTGATGCAGGGCAAAACTGTGATTGCAATTGCCCACCGTCTGTCGACCATCGCAGCGATGGATCGCCTGATCGTGCTCGATAAAGGCCAAATTGTTGAGCAAGGTTCTCACCAAGAGTTGATTGCGCAAAACGGCATTTATGCTCACTTGTGGGCGCATCAAACCGGTGGCTTTATCGGCTGTGATGAAGACGAAGTAGAAGAAGCCATACTGGCATAATTCCAATCAACACTGAATAAGCCCGCGGCTATTCGCGGGCTTTCCTCTTTCTGGGCTTTTGACTTAGAATTTCGCTACTTTTTCCATGCATTAACCGAGAAGCACTTGGCCGTTATGCCAAGGTAAGACTTTGAGTAACTTAGAGAACACTATGAATAAAAGCCTTATTACCAATGTAGTGGCGCTGGCCCTGATGGGTGTCGGCTATTTCCTGCCTAACCACTATGCCTTTTATGCGGGGCTGTTTGCCTTTTCTGGCGCGATCACCAACTGGCTCGCCATCCATATGCTGTTTGAAAAAGTGCCTGGACTGTATGGCTCCGGCGTGATTCCCGCACGTTTTGAAGATTTCAAAGCCGCCATCAAAAATCTGATGATGGAGCAGTTTTTTACCGATGCCAATATCGACCGTTTCCTCAATAAAGAGATGAATGGCGCGTTGAACCTTGATTTGCAACCGGTGATCGCCAAAGTCGATTTCAACCCGACCTTTGATTCGCTCGTCGAAGTGATAAGCCAATCCTCCTTCGGTGGCATGCTGGCGATGTTTGGCGGCGCGACCGCGCTTGAGCCACTGAAACAGCCCTTTGTCGAGAAAATGCAAACGGCGCTTGTCGAGATGAGCCAAAGTGAGTCGGTACGTGAAGCCCTAAAAGAGCAACTGGAATCCCCAGCGATGCTGGATGAAATCAAAGCCAATATTGAAGGCATCATAGATCAGCGCTTAAATGAGCTGACTCCGCAACTGGTCAAAGAGATCGTGCAGAAGATGATCAAAGAGCATCTTGGCTGGCTGGTGATTTGGGGCGGCGTGTTTGGTGGCGTGATTGGTCTTGTTTCCGCAGCTTTGGTTTAACCTTGATTTAACCTTGGTTTAAACATCCGCACTGTAAACCTAAAAAATCAGCCCCAATAGTGGGGCTGATTTTATCAATAAAGGTGAAACATCGAGTTAGTAAAGCTCCGTTAACATCGAATCTTGGTACGTTTTTAGCTCTTCACCCTTTTGAACACGGGCGATGTAATCTGGGTTAGCGATAAATGGACGACCAATCGCGAGCAGATCAAACTCATTATTTTCAATCGCAGCAGCACCCGTTTCTGCGCTAAAACCACCGACACCCATCAGCGTTTTTGAGTAGTGCTGACGCAAGTAAGTCGACACTCGACCACCTAAGAAATCAAAGGTCACGCTGTCATCAAACATCCCTTCATGCAGATAGGCCAAATTGCGTTTTTCCAACTCAGGCAGTAAATAATCAAACACTTCACGATCACGCGGGTCAGCTTTGATGTTGAAATACGCCCCCGGAGACACACGCAGCGCAGTGCGCTCTGCGCCAATACGTGCGATCACCGCATCCACCACTTCCAAAGCAAAACGCGCCATATTGGCCGGCGTTTCACCGTACTCATCGCTGCGTTGGTTCGAATCAAAATGCAGGAACTGGTCGATGAGATAGCCGTTCGCGCCATGAATCTCGACGCCATCAAAACCCGCCAAGCGTGCATTTTCCGCCGCTTGTGCGTAATCGGCCACCAGTTGCTTGATCTCCGCTTGGCTCGCGGCTTTCGGTACTGTGTACTGCAATTCGCGGCGGCGTGGCACGCTGCCTTCGACACCGAGAGCTGAAGGCGCTAGAACGTATTCACCCGCAAAAAAGGCAGGGTGAGCCACGCGTCCGGTATGCCATAACTGAGCGAAAATCTTACCGCCGTTGGCATGCACGGCGTCCGTTACTTTTTTCCAACCGGTAATTTGCGCCTGCGTAAACAGCCCCGGAGTGTTCGGGTAGCCTTGAGCATCGGGGCGAATAATGGTGGCTTCGGAAATGATCAGCCCAGCATCGGCACGGCGTGCGTAATACGCCACCATGGCATCGGTCGGCACCAAATCATCATCAGCCATGCAGCGCGTCAGTGGCGCCATCGCAATTCGGTTGTTTAAGGTAATTACATCGTTGAGCGCGTATGGCTGAAAAAGAATATCGGTCATTTGAGTTGTCCTGTGGTTGTCTGTTGCGCTTATGCTAGATCATTCTTGAACAATCGTTCAAGAACTTTTTTGAATGAACGTTCAAGATACTTTGTCATCGACTCGGTTTAGCGCTAGAATCGCGCCATGTTCGATGAAGAGAGTGTGTTGTGCGAGTAGCTGAATTTGACCGAGAGCAGGTGTTGCGATCCGCGATGGATGAATTTATGTCCAAAGGATTCAACAAAACCAGCATGCAAGATTTAAAACGCGTGACCGGTTTACACCCCGGCTCGATTTACTGCGCATTTGAAAATAAGCGCGGTTTGCTGATTGCCGCTCTTGAGCAATACACCAAACAACGCGTCTCGGAATTTAATGCGATTTTCGCCGCACATCCCACCATCTTAGCGGGATTAGAGCAGTACATGGCGATGGTGGTGGATGAGTGTGAACGCGATGAGATCAAAGATTGCTTGCTGCAAAAAGCGCTGAATGAACTCTCTTGTCAGGATGAAGAAGTCGAAACGCTGATCCGTGCAACCGTCGGTACTTGGAAGCAAGGCATGCTTGCGCAATTACAAGAAGCACAGCAGCGCGGTGAGATAAACTCAGACAGTGACTGCGTGCTACTCACCGAATATTTGGTGATGGGCATTTATGGTTTGCGCTCGTTTGCCCACACTCGGCCGGAAAAGGGCTTACTCAGAAAGCTCGCCGACAAACTGTTGGACGCGATTCGCTGAGCTACCAATGTTGGTAATTCCTACAAAAAAGCCACAGATGCGATCTGTGGCTTTTCACTTTTTTGGCGATATCACACAAAATCGCTGAGCATCCAGAGCGCCAGCAGCAAAAACACCGCGCCCATCACTTTGTGCTGGTAAGTGCGAAAACGCTGATTGTCGACCAGCGAGCGACCAAACACGCCAATCAAAGCCACCAGCAGCAGATTAAACAGCAAGCCGCACACATTCAGCACCATACCCAGCGCGAACATCTGTTCGGCAGAGCTGGCTGCGATATTGGTTGAAACAAACTGCGGCAAAAACAGCACAAAGAACACCAAGGCTTTTGGGTTCAGCAAATTGCTCACTAAAGCGCGTTGGTAAAAGGTTTTTGCTACCGCTTGTGCCTCATCCAAGGTGGGCGCTTGCGCCGCATCGGCGCGTAGGCAATCCCACGCCATTTTGAGCAGGTATGCTCCCCCCAACAAATGCAGCACATTGAGCGCCAACGGGTTCATCGCAATCAGTGCGGAAACCCCGAGCGCCGCGAGTAAGGTTAAAATCATCCCTGATGTGGCATTGCCCAAGCTGGCAAACAAACCGACTCGGCGTCCGTAGCTCATACTAGAGCTCGCAATCAGCAGCATATCTGGCCCTGGGATCAGCAACAGCGCCAATACCGCGGTGAGATAAACCGGTAATACCGAAACATCAATCATGTTGAAAATCTTGTTAAAGCTGGAAAGCGGCGGATTTTATAGGAGACATACCGCCATTTCCATATGAAAGATAATCCAAATAAACTCATTTCTAGCCAGAGATAAAATAGTGTGGATTTCGATTAGTACAGAAGCGCAATTTTGTACAAAAACTTTCCTGCACTTTGCAGTAGACTCATTAGGGAAAAGCACAAGGAAGCGTGATGAGCGACTCAGCCGGCAAAATTAAAGAACAAGCAAAATTTCAGATTGCCGAAGAGTTTGGCGGCCTAGAGCTGCTTGATGCGCAATACGAAACGCAGAATTTTTCTCGCCACAGTCATGAAGGCTATACCGTGGGAGTGATTGAGCGCGGTGCACAATCTTTCTACCGCACCGGCGGCAATCATATTGCGCCGCAAGACAGCATTATTTTGGTCAACGCCGATGAAGTGCACACCGGACACTCCGCCGTCGAAGGTGGTTGGGCGTATAAAGCCATGTACCCGCTGCCCGAGCAGTTTGCCACGGTTGCCAAAGAGATTGGCGCCAATACCGGAGCGCCTTATTTTCCACAAGCGGTGGTGTATGACCCCGAACTCGCGAGCCAACTGCGCTTAGTGTTTGAAACCCTTGAGAAATCGACTAACCGCTTGCTACGTGAAACCCTGATTTACGCCAGCTTAGTCAAACTGATGACACGCCACGGCCGCACAGCACCACAGGCTGATCAACCGCTATCTGCACTACGCCCATTATTGCTAGTTAAAGAGTTTCTGGATGATTTTCCGCAGGCCGATGTTTCACTCGAAGAGCTGGCACAACTGGCGGGATTAAGTCCTTTTCATCTGGTGCGGACGTTTCAAAAACAATTTGGTTTGCCACCCCACGCTTATCAAATCCAAGCCCGCTTGCGCCTCGCGAAAACCCTGTTAAAGCAAGGCGTGAGTATCTCGGAAACCGCGCAAGAGTGTGGCTTTCACGATCAAAGCCATCTGCATCGCCACTTTAAAAAAGCGCTCGGCATCACCCCAAAACAGTACGCAAGACCTTAAATAATCAGCACTCGTCACCTGCACACTGCCGCGCAAGATTATCCAAGATGACCCGCTTGTCCCTATGCTTTTATAACCCCAAACGGTACCCAAACCACTTGGAGTTTCAGGTAAGAAGGGTATAAGGTTTTCTTCTATAAATTGGAAAGAGTATGAATAGCCAAGTGTTAACCATTGATGATTCACCCACCCCCACGCGACTGTTTTGGCAAGGCACAGTCGCTATGCTGCCGCTGAGCATTGCGGTGTTACCTTGGGGTTTATTAGCAGGCTCGTTTGCGATTGAAGCGGGGTTGTCGGTCATCGAGAGCCAAGCCTTGTCGGCAATCTTGTTTGCAGGAGCGGCACAGTTAGTCGCTATCGGCATGTTTAAAACGGGGGCGGGGTTACTGAGTTTGTTGATAGCCACTTTTTTTATTACCTCACGCCATTTTCTGTACAGCGTATCAATGCGCAGCAAAATCAGCCTATTGCCCTTGCGCTGGCGGCTGACACTGGGCTTTTTGCTCACCGATGAGCTGTTTGCGATTTGCGGCGCGCAGTCCGACAAGCAGTTTAATCGCTGGTATGCGTTAGGCGCAGGGCTGAGTTTTTATCTGATTTGGAATTTAGCCAGCTTGGTCGGCATTGTCGCAGGCAGCTATCTGCCCGATCTCAATCAGTGGGGACTGGAATTCGCGGTCGCCGCCACTTTCATCGCGATTGTGATCCCGAATATCAAAAGCTGGCCTGTGCTGATTTCGGTACTGACCGCCTTGGTGTTATCGGTGTCACTCACCGTGATGGGGATTGAAGGCAGCCTGATGTTCGCCAGTATTGGCGCCATGTTCGCTGGCTACGGTGCGGAACGTTTATTAGGAGCTCGCCCATGATCATGCTTTCGATATTCGCGATGACGGCACTGGTATTTCTCAGCCGTTATCTGTTTCTTGAACCTAAGCTACCCCTGCGTTTGAGCCCCACGCTGCAACGCTTACTTAGCTACTCGGGGCCTGCAGTACTTACCGCGATTTGGGCGCCGATTGTGTTTATGCCAGAAAAAACCTTGTGGTTAGAGTGGCACAACCCCTATCTTCTCGCCGCACTACTTTCCGGTGTGCTGGCTTGGTTAAGCAAAAATGTCCTGCTGACGACCGTCGTGGGGATGGGGAGTTTCTTACTGCTCAAGCTGGTGGTATTGGCCTAAGCCCGTAAAAACGGGCTTAGTGTATGTTGGGCGAGAGGGTGAAAGCTCGGTTATTCAGCCAACCATTCCACTTCAATCAAGGTCTGTTCACCACATTTCAGGCGGCCAACAAAACGGTCGCCTTGATGTACTTCTCCAACGCCTTGTGGTGTACCAGTCATCACCACATCACCATCTTCCAAAGTCAGATAGCTTTTGAGCTCTTGCAATACCGCTTGAGGCGAGTAAAGCATTTGGCTGACATGGCCTTTTTGCACCCGCACACTGTTGATCAGCAGTTCCAAATTGAGATCGTCGGCATCCAACCCGTCAAGCGCAACAAATCGGCTCAATACGGCTGCGCCATCAAACGCTTTAGCGCGCTCCCAAGGCAAGCCTTTGGACTTGAGATAACTCTGCATTTGGCGCTTGGTCAAATCTAGGCCAATTCCCACCGCGACATATTGTCCCTTTTCGACCAGAAAACAGATCTCTGCTTCATAATGCAAAGGCTCTTGATGGAAGGCGCGCAGCTGCGATGTAACCGCTGACGAAGGCTTATGAAAAAGCACCATCTGTTCTGGAATGCTATTGTGCAGTTCCTGAATATGCTCAACATAGTTACGCCCGACACACAGCACTTTACCGACAGATAGGTTTCGGTTGGCAAATTGGATATGACTCATCTCTCTTCCTTGACCAGACACAAAGCCGCGATTCTAAACTAACCGCTGATAAACTACTCAGAAATCAATCACACAATGATGGAAAATGCGTACTTCAGCCCATTGATTGCCAAACTCAGTCGAGAGTATGGAGAATTTTCTCGCACAGCGTTTTTAGGCTAATCAGCTCCTCTAAGCTGAGATCAAATTTACACAGCATTTCATTCGGTACTGAACGAGCCTGTTCTTGCAACGCAAAACCCGCTGGCGTCAAAAATAGCTCACGAACTCGTTCATCACTGCTGCTGCGTCGCCGTTCCACAATTCCTTTCGCTTCCAATCTTTTCAGTAGTGGAGTCAACGTGCCGGAATCCAAATGCAGCTTAGCACCGAGATCTTTCACATTTATCCCGTTTTGCTGCCACAGCACTAGCAGCACCAGATATTGCGAATAAGTGATATCCAGTTGTTCAAGCAGCGGACGATAAGCACGGATCACCGCATTCGATGCACTGTAGAGTGGGAAACAAACCTGATTTTCCAGCAGTAATGGATCATGAGTCGGCGTTTGGCAGCTCACTTGTGGAGAAGACATAATTTATCCTCAAAAAATAAATTGCACACAATATACTTGCAAACAACAAAAGACTCGATATAAGATTGCAAGCAATTAAATTGCACGCAACTTAAATTAAGGAATAAAAACATGAGCACGATTTATCAAACTTCCGCGACCGCTTCTGCAGGACGCAATGGAGTAGTCAGCACCGAAGACAAACTGCTTGAGCTCAATCTCAGCTACCCAAAAGAGATGGGTGGAAGCGGTATGGCAACCAACCCAGAGCAACTGTTTGCAGCCGGCTATGCTGCTTGCTTTTCGAACGCGATTTTGCACGTCGCTCGTGAAGCAAAAGTCGCCTTAAAAGAAGCGCCTGTGACCGCCACTGTCGGTATCGGACCCAACGGTCAAGGCGGCTTTGCGCTAAGTGTCACCCTCGCCGCACACATTGCTTTAGAAGATGAGCAAGCCAGACAGTTGGTGACCGTTGCCCATCAAGTCTGTCCATACTCCAATGCGGTTCGTGGCAACATTGATGTGCAAGTCAGTGTCAATGGCTTAACCCTGTAATTTCGATTCCCCCTCACTCACCACGGCGAAGCGCTTTTTTCACTCTAGAGAGCATACTTGAAAGCTCAACAGGAGGTACGTGCTCCGCCGTGTGATTAAGGCCTGTCATCATTTTGCCTTATCTCTGTCATCCCCGCGCCATAAAAATTCAATCAAAACGTCACCAAATAGAAACGCATTATTCATTTTCAATCAGTACCTTAGCGGCATCACAAGTCGGGCAGTAAAGCCCAATCAAACTAATAGGGTAGAAAAATGAAAAAAGCAGCAATCGCAGTAGCAGTTCTTTCCGCAGTGGTATCTGGCTCAACCTTAGCCGCAACCGTATACGATGCAGAAGGCACTTCACTCAAAGTGGGTGGTCGTCTGGAGTTCCGTGGTGACTTTAATAGCGACGACAAAGGCAAAGAAATTGAAGGCACAATGCTCAACAAGAGCCGTGTGCGCTTGAATGTGGCGGGTGAAACCGACATTGGTGCCGGCATGAAAGGCTTTGGCTTCTGGGAAGCAGAGCAAGGCGTGAAATCGTCCGCAGGAACGTCAACAGAGCAAGAAACGACGTTCAAACAACGTTATATGTACGTGGGCATGAAAGGCGATTTTGGTAGCATCTCCTTTGGCCGCCAAAACACCGCTGGCGTACAAATTTCTGATATGTCTGATATCGCTACCTTTACTGGCGATCAAAAAGCCTTCATCAGCGCAGGTAACGAGCAGATCAACAACACTATCGCGTATGGTTATGACTTCGAAAGCTTCAAGCTAAAAGCAAGCTACATTGCTGATGATGAGAAAAATGCCGATGGCTATGGCCTGTCAGGCATCTACTCAGCGCCATTTGGTTTGGATATCGGTTTAGGTTATGCCGCCAATGATCTGGGTACAGATAAAGGTTCAGCGGATCAAATCATTGCGGGTTTGGGTTACACCATGGGTGACCTCTACTTCGGGGCCACTTACACCACGGGTGATAAAAATGACAAAGCAGATACGGAATTTACCGGTATCGAAGTCTCTGCACAGTACAAAATCACCAAAGAATTTCGCCTGATCGCGGCTTACCAAAACCAAGAAGAAGAGACCAAGAATGTCACTAAAGACACTGCGGACTTCTTTGAGTTAACTGGCCGCTATGATTTTACGAAAAACTTCCGCTCTTACCTCGCTTACAAAGCGAACGGGCTGGATGACAAAGACGCTGGCTACAAAGTCGAAGACACCATCCGCCTAGGTCTACGTTACGATTTTTAATCACACTGCCTTAAACTCCTGAATATTGTCCTTCTTTGGCCAAGCGTTTGCTTGGCCTTTTTTGTTGCAGAATTTCGAACGTCATGAGCAACCACAGCGATTGGTTTTCTCACTATTACCACGTATGATTCAGCCCACTTTCTGACTACCTCTTTGATTCATGAGCATTAAACATCACCCATTGCAAGGTGCGCTTTGGATGCTGACGGCTGGCCTCGCGTTCGCCATCGTCAACAGCGTCGCACAATACGCCAGCATTCAATTTGGCCTTCCTTCCACCACCGTTGCCTTAGTGCAGTACGCGATTGCGATTGTGGTTATCCTGCCTTATCTCAAAACCTTGGGCATTCGTCAGTCGCTGCGGACTCAGCAGTTTGGCTGGCATCTCCTGCGCGTCTTTCTGGCCGTGATTGGCATTCAGCTCTGGTTGTGGGCTCTCGCGTATCCAGTGCCAATTTGGCAAGGTATTGCGCTACTGATGACTTCTCCCCTTTTTGCCACCATTGGCTCTGGCCTATGGCTACGCGAAAAAGTGGGCATGGCGCGCTGGGTGGCTACCCTCACCGGATTTATCGGTGCGATGATCATCCTCGAGCCTTGGGCGGATGATTTTAATCTCGCTTCGCTGCTCCCTGTCGGTGCAGCCTTTTTCTGGGCGAGTTACTCCTTGATGGTGAAAAAACTCTCCTCTCACGACTCACCGTCCACCATGGTGGTCTATTTACTGCTGCTGATCACCCCGTTTAACTTATTGCTGGCGATACCCGATTGGCAGATGCCAAACGGGCAAGCCGTATGGCTGTTACTGATTGGTGCAGGGATCATGACAGCGCTTGCTCAATCGGCGATAGCCAAAGCGTATGCGGTAGCAGATGCTTCCTTTGTTCAGCCGTTTGATCACGCCAAGCTTCCCTTAAACGTGCTGGCTGGCTGGTTAGTGTTTGGTTGGGTACCACCGGGCAGACTCTGGCTAGGCGCAGCAATTATCGTGTTATCTGTCGCGTTCATTACTCAATGGGAAACAAAAAAATCACGGCGTGAAAGAAACATCGCCTAAAACCTTTCCTATCTTTTAACAGAAAGATGCGTATAAGGAACAACTTGATGACAACACCGATCAAAGTCACTCTCTACCGTTGGGCAGGCCATTTTGGCCCTTTTAAAGTCAACATTCCTTGCGGAGAATGTACACTCACCAAAGATATTTTAGCCGATACCTTTGCCAATGAATTGGCTGGCGTGCCGATTGAATTAGAGGTGAAAGATTGGCTTAGCTACTGGTGGGAACCCTTAAAGCTTGGTGCATGGCATGCGCCGATCGTGGTCGTAGCAGGCAAAATGATCAGCCAAGGAGAAGCCCTCAACCGCGGTGTATTGGTGCAATCCATCATCAAAGAGTGGACTAAACAAGACACGTTACAAGGCAATATTGTGTTTGGCAAAGCCACCTGCCCTTACTGCGTGAAAGCCAAGCAGTTGCTTGATACTGCAGGAATCGACTATCGCTACCACGATGTAGTGAAAGAGAGTGCTGCGTTATACCGAATGATCCCAGAAGTCAAAGCGATCATCGGAGAAAAAACACCCGTCACGGTACCGCAGATCTGGTTAAATGGTCAGTATATTGGGGGCTGTGATGCGTTGGAAAAATGGCTGCAAAATAACCCGCATGCGCTACCTAATAACGTGGTAGAAATCGAAACTACGCGTGTAGCTCCGTAATTCAAATTGTTTGAGCATCGCCAAGATCAGCAAAAAAGGCCTCGCACAGTACGAGGCCTTTTCTATTTTAGCGAGGAGAT